>DATCXA010000641.1:0-5359 GCA_036566085.1 Propionibacteriaceae bacterium | reverse complement strand
CGGTGCGCGACGGCGCGCGCCGCGCGGATGAGCAGCAGCGCCTCGACCCCGCCGAGGACCGGGGACAGCGCAAGCGCGATCAAGATCCCGAACACGCCGACCGGCCGCCAGTCCTCGATCCCGCCCCAGTTGATCGCATCCACGCCGCCCTCGACGACGGCCGCGCCGACCAACCCGCCGACGAGCGCATGTCCGGAGCTCGACGGCAGGCCGAGCCGCCACGTCACAAGGTTCCAGGTCACCGCCGCGGCCAGGCCGGCGCCAATCACCTCGACCGTCACGTCCGGCGGAACCGTGACGATGCCGCCGATCGTGTCCGCAACGGCTGCGCCGAGGAACAGCGGGCCGAGCAGATTGAACACCGACGCCAGCAGGATCGCCTGCAGCGGCGTCGCGGCCCGCGTGGCGACCAGCGTGGCGATCGCGTTGGACGCGTCGTGGAGCCCGTTCGTGACCGCGAACCCGACCGCGAACAGCACCGCGACCACAAGCTGGGCATCCATGGACGGACTATACGGTCCGCTGTGACGCGGATCCCGTCAGTGCCTGAAGCGCATATCTGGGAGGAGCCGGTCGAGCCACCTGGGCAGCCACCAGCCGGCTCGGCCGGGTAACGAGGAACTCGTTAGCGGCAAATAAGCTCGCCGCCTCCTGGTGTCGCTTCCACTGTGGCATAGCTCATTCGCCAAACCTGTCATGGCTTCTGGCTCGTTGTCCGGGCTCTTCATCGCACGCATTCCGAAGACGCTTAAGTCCCGCCACCACGTCCTGAAGATCACCTCGAGCCACGGTTCTCATCTCGCTCGGGGCTCCAAGGACTTGCACGCTCGTTGATATAGCGATCAAACGTGGCGCGTACACCGGCCGCGAGCGCTGCTAGATCAGGAATGTTGTTGTCGGCGAGCAGGGAGATAGCAAACTGATCGCCGTAAGACATAGCGGTCACGCTCAGCCGCACACCGGCGACAAGCGGTGCGAGCGGCACGGCCTCCAACAGCTGCGCTCCATCGAAGTACAGGGCAGTTGTCGGACCTGGAACATTGGTGATGTAGGAGTTGATGTGACTAGCGGCGGCTCGCTTGGCCCAAGCCACGCCTAGCCGAGCGAGGCTCGCGGGCAGTGTGACGATCCCGGCAATTCCCTGATCTGGCCGTTTCTTGCCCCGCGCGGTCGCGTCCTTAATGATCCGGAGCCGTTCGGCGCGGTCTGGGAAACCCACCGGTAGCGGAGTGATGAACATGCCGCCCTCGTTCCCGCTGTGGGCGCCGACCGGAACGGAAGCGAGAAGCTGGAGTCCGTCTTGGTTTTCCCCGCGCGCGTTGAGCAGTTCACGAAGTCCAGCTGTTATGGCAGCGATCAGCAAATCGTTGATCGTGCAGTTGTTCGCGTGCGCGGTCGCTCGTAGCGTCGCTAAGGAATATCGCAGCACCGTGAGATGCCGCTGGTTCCCGATTGGACCGGTCAGTGATGTGGAAGGCGCATGCAGCCCAGGCGTCTGCGCCAGGGCACGCATCGTACGCGCCGAACGGATGAGTCGCGACGGGCGAAAGCGGCGTACCGCATCCCATCGTCGTCGCAGGTTGTCCAGCACCAGATCTAGCGCAGTGGGAGCAGGCCTGGGTCGCCACATCACGCCACCGTGCTCGCTGGCCCGCGGTGTCGAGTCCAGCAGCGACGTAATCAGGGCCACGCCGCGTAGGCCGTCGGCGACGACGTGGTGAAGTACAAGCAAAACACCAATCCGTCCCTCGGGCAGCCCTGGGATGATGTCGAGCCGCCACAGCGGCCGGGCCCGGTCCAGTGGGAGGAGCGAACGGTGTGCGCACCAACCGAGGAAGTCGTTTTCGCCATTTAGCGGGCGATCGGCCGGAGCCAGGTTTACGTGATCAGCAATCTCGAAGTGTGGGGTGTCGATCCATGCTGGTGTGCCCTGGCTGAGGTGGGTGGGCCGCAGAGCACGCAAGAGCATGGGCGCTCGGGGTAGCCGGGCTTCGACAAATGATCGGATGCGGTCCAGCGCGACGGTACCGTCGGGCGCGAGTAGTGGCTCGGCTTCGACGACCCCGATCAACGCGATGTTCATGGTCGCGGTCGGCGTCTCTGCCCACAGCGCGCATAGGTCTGGCACCGGCACCCGCTCAATAGTCTCGTCGCTGGGCTCTGGCTGAGCCGCCGTCGAGATGTCATGTTCGAGAAGGGTTTTCACCGTACGCAGGTCGCGTTCGCAGATGTGATGCATCCACCAGCCCAAGGCCGGGGTGAGTAGGCGGGCCATTCCGCGGGGAAGCAACCGTGTCTTGATGATCAGCCGAGAGGCCTCATCCAAGTCCAGAATCTCTCCCTCGCTCTCGGCATTGAGGACGCGGGACCGGCTCACGGCCTTCCATGTATGGGGATGGTCGACTTGAGTGTCCTCAATGATCGCCTCGCCGACACCCAGACCGAACGTCGCTCGAAACCTTGTACCCACCCCAATAGGATCGGGCGTCAACATCTGCACGTGCAGCAATTGGGGATTCCACTGAGGCTCGTTCCGTAGGTCCACCACAAGGTCAAAAACCTCGTGCGCAGGAGCCGATATGTCGATCATGTTTTCGAGGGTCGCCACCTTGAACAGGCCACGCCTCATAGCTCTTCACTCCTCATTGTTAGATGAGCTGATCAACAGCCGAGGCGGAATCGAGCCGCAGAACTCCGCACGAGTCGGTCGTTACGTGGGGAGCAAGGCAGTTTTTCAGTCCGCCACTTCGCCACGCACTGAATGCAGACGCTGAGCCAACGAGAGCCGCGCCCAGCAGAAACGGCCAACGGCCAAGCCGGGACGGCAAGATCATTTGTGGTGCGAGATGCCAAAGGGAGAAGCCGACAAGCGGCCAAAGCAACCCGCGAAGCGGATCGTTTGGGAACAGTTCCAGGAACAGGCCTCGCCACAGCAACTCCTCGCCTGTCCCGTTGATCACTCCCGTCGCCGCCATCACCAAGGCCACTGGCATATCGATCTTCTTGCGATTCGGTAGCAGCTCAGTGCTGGCTGCGCCGGCCACCGGCAACAGCAGCAAGAGCGTTTCGCTCGCCGCTGGTCGCTGACCCGGATGAGCAACCGCGCCGCTCGCCGCGGTCCAAGAATCCATATCGGGAATCCCATGCACCATACAAGCCAATAGCTGGTGAAGCCGACGTTGTACGCCGCCCGCGGCGAGAGTCGACGTGACAATCCCTGGAAGAGCATTGCCATAGACGCTGGCACGACAGCGGGTGCTGCTAGAACCGCGCCATGTCTCAGAGCGGCCATAGCTAAGTAAGGACTCTGTTGTCGTGATCTGATCCACGCGCGAGGAGGAGACCGGCTGATCGTCATGATTCGATCATGGTTCTTCCGGCCGAGCTGGTCGCAGTCCGCCTGCCACCGGGCTCCGACTTGGCCACCAGCCGGCGCTCCGGGCCAGCAATCCCACTACAGCCATGCCGAGAGCAACCGTCCCGAAGATCAGCTGCAAGACGCTGAAACCAAGAAACGGAATCTGGACCAGCAACTCGGTCGCCAACAATGCGCTTGCTAGCAAAACAGCTACATTGATCGGAATCCATAGCGACGCCCGCTCGACATGATCACGAAGCACGAAATACTGGGCCAGCGGCAACGAGGTCAACAACATCAGACCGCCGATTCCGACCGCAACAGCGGTCCTGGCAGTCCAGCTGACACCACCCAGCGTGCTCGACAGCATTCCAAGCGACCAGGCGAAGGCAGCGCCGAGGCTTGTGGCGATAATCCACCAGCGCCTTACTGGCAGTACGCGCCATCGATACAGGCAATCGGCTTGGGCGCTGCCAAGAACTGCGCCTTCCACCGATCCCGCCAGCACCATCGTGACGAGGGCCAATATTGGTCTCGACGACGCAGCAGTCAAAGCCATCCCCGCTGTGGGCACCATGAAACCGGCAGCTTCTGCGAGGGTTACCAGCAGCACCCACCGGAAGAGCCGCCTGCGCGTCATGGAACAACCCCCTTGGCCAAAATCTTCAGACACCTACGCTGCTGCAGGCAGAGTCCAAAGTCCCAGATACGCCAAGTGCGGCAGAGTGGCCCTGTTTTCAGTGACTATTCAAATTTCTCTGCTAAAGGCTGTGCCCAGACTGAACCGATGATGGTCCCGGCGATTGGCAGAAAGGGCGCATGGCCCCAGATGCTCTGTACGCCATAATCTGTTCAAGAGGTGGCGGCCATGGACGATAACAGCGAGCCGGGATCGGCGGTCTGGACGGATCCCGAGCAGGATCCTGAGCTGTCCGTCGAACGGCTTGTGAGCGGACTCGTCGACCAGGCGTCGGCGATCCTCGCAGCTCAACATCGGTTACGGCGCCTGCTGAGCGCCAACCGTTCAATCGTCCAAGAGCTATCCCTACCTGCAGTGCTGCGGCGCATTGTCAAGACCGCGAAAGATGTCGCCGGTGCCAAGTACGCGGCGCTGGGAGTTATCGGTGCAGATGGCTTGCTTGAGCAGTTCCTGCACGTGGGCATGGAGGAGGACACAGTCAGGGCAATCGGTGAGCTGCCCAAGGGCCGGGGAGTGCTCGGCGCACTGATCGAAGATCCGAAGCCGATTCGACTTACTCGGATCGCCGATGATCCCCGATCGTCAGGCTTTCCGGAAGGCCATCCTCAGATGAGCAGTTTTCTTGGTGTTCCGATACGCAGCCGCGCCGCCGTGTTCGGCAACCTTTACCTGACCGACCGTACCGACGGCGGCCCTTTCAGCGCCGAAGACGAGGAACTGGTCTTGGCCCTCGCTGCGACAGCGGGCATTGCAATCGAGAATGCACGACTGTATGAGGAGTCGCGGCACCGGCAGGAGTGGCTCCGGGCCTCCGGCGAGGTCAGTCACCAATTGCTCGACCCCAAGTCCGGGCACTCTGAGACCCTGCACCGCATTGCCACGAGCGTAAAGCGGCTTGCCTCAGCCGATGTAGTCACCATCGTGACAGCGAGCGCTGATGATCCCACGCAGCTAGAGGTACTGGCTGCTACCGGCACAGCCGAACGCGAGTTCGTCGGAATGCGCTACCCCAAGAACAACAGCCTGGCCTGGCAGGCCATGAAGCAGGGTCACGGCATTCGGGCCGAGGCCGTCCATCAGCATCCGGAAATCTACGTGCACCTGCGTCGATACGTACCGGTGAGTCAGGCGCTAGCTCTTCCCCTCAGGGGTGAAACCAATCCCCGCGGCGCAATCGTGGCGGGCCGACTCGCTCCTCATGCACCCTTCACCGATGCCGACCTTGACATGGCTGAGACCTTCGCCGGGCAGGCGGCCATCGCTCTCGAGCTCAGCGATGCCCGAGCCGATCAACAGCGGCT
>DATCXA010000595.1:0-5290 GCA_036566085.1 Propionibacteriaceae bacterium | reverse complement strand
GACTCTGCGACTCTGCGACGTAATCCTATGCACCTTGAAAACTAGCTTCACAACATTGACGAGAAGTCGCAGCGGCCAATGGGCGAGCTGTGAGTTCCGGGGCTGACTAGCGGGAAGCCTGATGGAATCTAACATTCAAGCTAATTGTTGGGAGCAATCCCGACCGTGCGTAGTGTCCGCCACGATAGTGAAGGGCCCAGGGTCAGTTTCAGTTGAGCTCGGGATTCTCCAGCCACGTCGAGAAGAACGCGATCTCGCTCTTCTGCCGACGCAACACCGTCCGCCACAGCTGCAGTGGTCGACGCCCGAAGACATCGCTGTAATCCGCTGGCGCCAGATGCCACATGCCTTCGGCGATCTCCGACTGCAACTGGCCTGCGGCCCATCCGGCGTATCCGGCAAAGATTCGAAGGTCGCGGTACGCACCAGCGACAATCTCGATTGGCGTGTCCAAGTGCAATAGGCCGACATTGTCAAACAGTGGCCGCCAACCTGGTGGTTCTTCACCAGCGGCCGCGACACTGGCCAGACAGATCGCGCCGTTGGGTGAGACGGGGCCGCCATGAAAGAGCATCCGCGGCTCCGACACCGTGCTCACCCAATCCGGCAGCACCGCGTCCAGGGGCGTCTGAGAAATCTCGTTCAAGATCACCCCAAGGGCACCGTCCTCATCGGCGTCCAAGATCAATACCACAGTCTGGTTGAAGACTCCGTCGGCAAGCATGATGCTCGCCACCAGCAGATCGCCGGCAACGGGGTCACGTCTCATCGTCGGCTCGATCGTCGGCTCGCTCATAGCGTGGCGAGGCTTTCCACGGCATGAGAGCGGCGCAGCAAGATCAGCCGAATGAGCAGCATGCCGACCGCAATGCCGACCCAATCCGCCAGCACGTCAAGCGGATCACCGGTCCGGTAGCGGTACCACTGGTGCTGGACCAGCTCGCTCACGACGCCATGCGCCGCAAAGATTGCGACGACGAAGACGCCGGTACGCATATTCGGCCATTGCCAACTCATGGGGCCGCGCAACGCGATCGCTAACAAGATCAATAGCACTGGCACTGCGAACCCGACGGCGTGCTCGACTTTGTCCGCGAACGGAAACCAAGGCGGCTGAGGCGGACCGGCCACGCGATAGAGCCCCCACAGCTGCACCAGCACCGCGAAAACGGCTCCGAGCGCGGCGAGGTGCCAGCCACGAAGTGCTGAAGCGTCCGGATGTCCCGGCACGGCTGAATGCGACATGTGTTAGAGAAAAACTTCGGTGTCGGTGGGCAATTCGGTTGGTCCCCCAGCCGCTTGGCGCACTGCGGTCGCCACCGCGTGGTGTACGTCGGCGTGGAACACGCTCGGCATGATGTAAGCGGCATTGAGCTCGTCGTCTTTGACGACGCCGGCAAGCGCGTGGGCAGCAGCCAGCAGCATAGTCGACGTGACATGGGCGCAATGGGCATCGAGCAGGCCACGAAACACCCCAGGGAACGCGAGCACATTGTTGATCTGATTCGGGAAATCCGAACGACCCGTGGCCACCACCGCCGCGTACCGGGACGCCTCGGCCGGATCCACCTCTGGCACAGGATTAGCCAGGGCGAACACGATCGATCGGTCCGCCATCGCCGCCACGTCTGAACCAGACAGCACCCCAGCCACCGAAAGCCCTATGAAGACATCAGCGCCGACCACAGCCTCATTGACCGAGCCGGTGAAGCCAAGCTGATTGGTGTTTTCTGCCAGCCATTCGAGCTCGCCGATCAGGTCGGCACGACCACGGTGCACTACGCCTGCGATGTCGGCCACCACGACATCTCGGGCACCTGCGGCAAGTAGCAGCTTGATGACCGCGGTGCCTGCCGCTCCCGCACCTGACATCACGATCCGTACGTCACCTATCTGCTTGTCAACCACTCGCAGTGCGTTGTAAAGCGCAGCCAGCACCACGATCGCCGTGCCGTGCTGATCGTCATGAAAGACCGGAATGTCCAGCTGCTGACGCAGTCGGCGCTCAACCTCGAAGCAGCGTGGCGCTGAAATGTCTTCAAGGTTGATACCGGCAAAGCCCGGCGCCACCGCATGCACCACCTTGACAATCTCGTCGACGTCTTGGGTGTCCAGGCACAAGGGCCACGCATCGATGTCGCCGAAGCGCTTGAACAGCGCCGCCTTTCCTTCCATGACCGGCAGGGCGGCTTCGGGGCCAAGATTGCCTAGGCCGAGTACTGCGGACCCGTCTGTGACGACCGCAATACTGTTCCGCTTGCTGGTCAGCCGGCGAGCGTCCTCCTTGTTTCTCGCGATCGCCAACGAGACACGGGCCACGCCAGGGGTGTAAAGCATGGACAGATCGTCACGATTGCGGATTGGGTGCTTGCACGTCATCGCGATCTTGCCGCCCAGATGCATCAAGAAGGTGCGATCACTGACCTTGTCGATGACAACGCCCGGCACGCTGCGCATCGCTTCGACCAGTCGCTCAGCGTGCTCGGTGTCGCGTGCCGCACACGTCACGTCGATCCGCAGCCGTTCCTGTCCGGAGGCCGTGACATCGAGCGCAGTGACCGCACCGCCGGATTGCTCAACAGCTGTCGTCAACTGGCTGACCGCAGGTCCCCCCGCCGGAACCTCCAGCCGCACAGTGATTGAGTACGAAACGGAGGGAAGAGCTGTCACGCAGCCGATCTTCTCACGGCAGTATTGGCTATCCGCTGCTGACGCAGCTGGGGTTGACTATCGGCGGTTCCGCATCGCCGGTGGCGGCGCGGCCGCAGTGGCGACCGTCGCTTGCCATTGACCGATATCGCCTTTGCTGATTGCGACGGCCAGCAGATCAGGAAACAGATCTGGAGTGCAGGCAAAGGTTGGTACGCCAAGCCCGGCCAGCGCCGCAGCGTGCTCATGGTCGTACGCTGGCGCGCCCGAGTCGGAGAGCGCCAGCAGGGCTACCACAGTGACACCAGCCCGCAACAAGTCCGCTACCCGGCGCAGCATCTCCGCGGCAATGCCGCCCTCATAGAGGTCGGTGATCAGGACCAAGATCGACTCGGTGGGTCGTGTGATGAGTTGCTGGCAGTACGCCAATGCCCGGTTAATGTCGGTACCGCCGCCGAGTTGGCACCCGAAAAGGACATCCACCGGATCAGAAAGCTTCTCGGTGAGATCGGCGATCTCGGTGTCAAAGGCCACCACCGAGGTCTTCACAGATCGAATGGAAGCCAGCGTTGCTCCGAAGACGGCGGCGTACACCACCGACTCCGCCATCGATCCGGACTGGTCGATAGCGACCACTACCTCCTTCACAATGGCGTTCGCGCCGCGCCCGTAACCGACCAGTCGCTCAGGAATGACCGTGCGGTGCTCGGGAAGGTAATGGTCCAGATTGCGTCGGATCGTGGAGTTCCAGTCGATATCGCGGGGCCGTGGGCGACGAGTGCGACTAGCGCGACTGATCGCGCCGGTGACGGCGGCGCGGGTCTTGTTAGCGATGCGGCGCTCAATTTCGGCAACAACCTGGCCCACCACTACGCGCGCCGTCCGCTTCGTGGAGTCCGGCATCACATGACTGAGGCTCACCAGCGAGCTGACGAGATGAACATCGGGCTGGATGGAATCCAGCAACTCCGGCTCCAGGAGCATTGAGGTCAGATGCAACCGCTCGATGGCGTCGCGCTGCATCACCTGAACCACGCTTGTCGGGAAGTAGGTCCGGATGTCGCCCAGCCAGCGAGCAACACGGGGCGCCGATGATCCCAAGCCGCTACGTCGCGACTGACCAATGTCCTCCTCGGCCGCGTCATAGAGCGCGCCGAGTGCGGCATCCATCCGCTGCTCCTCCCGGCTCAGGGACGTACCGAGCTCCTCGGCGGAGGCCTCGCCGAGCAACAACCGCCAGCGCAAGAGCCGTGCGTCGCGCTCGGTTGGCCCGGAGCCGTCAGTCATGATGCCTACCCAAGATCAGATCGACCGTAGCCAAGGCTGGCGCCGCCAACTCCGGATCAATCTCGTCTGTACGCTGCCGATCAACATTCTCGGCGCCAGCGGTGATCCGCTCAGCAATCGCCTGACGTTCTGCGGCGGCAAAGGTGCCAAAGGTCCGCCGCAACAGCGGCAGCATGTCGACGAATTGGCGGTCGTCCAGTTGACAGACCCACTCGTCGAGCAACCCCCGCAATTCCGCGTCGTGAATCAGCAGTAGCGCGCCATCGGCAAAGAAGCCGTCCACCCAGGCCGCCTTGTCGGCGGCCGGAACTCCGGCGGACAGGGCACGATGCATCCGCACCGGAACGTCGCCGAGCTGCTCGGCATCCAGCAGCAGCCTCACGATGCGGCCGCTCAAGAGGCCGTGCACATCAGTTCGGTCGATCATGGTGGCAAGCGTTTTCAGCCAGCGGGAGCGCAGATCGGGTGGGCTCGAGGCTGCCGACTCGGTCGCGTCGCGCGACGATTGGGCGGCGACCAGACCGATGGCGGTATTGACCGCATCAATCCGGCGCCGCATGATCGCGGCACTCTCCGCGTCCAGATTCGTCAACGCTTGTCGCAGACCGGCACAAATCCGGACCACCAGCACTCCACTAACCTTGCGCAGCGCTCTGGTGTCGGTCTGCCGTACGTCGCCGTAGCGCTGGGCTCGCGCCAGCGCCGGCAATGCATCCATGAGGTGCACCACGTCCGCATCCAGCGCAGCCTCATCGGCGAGCGTGGCAAGCAGCTCATCAAGCGCCCGGGAAAGGTCTGCGAACAGGCAGCGTTCTACGGCCTCGGTCAACTCGACCAGCGATCCCTCTTTGATGATCTTGCGCACGCGCGCCGTGGCTGCTGACTCCACGGTCGTTCCCCAGATGGATGCCTCAACGATGACTATCGAATATTCGGGCTCCCACCTGGACTCCCAGGTCTCGCGGAATGTGCCCTGACTCTGCACCGAAGTTTCCATCGGTGAGATCCACCGCAGCCCCAGCAATTGCAGCCGGTGGAATAGCCGAGATCGAGCCTGATCGATAGAGCTACGCAGATCAAGATCGTGAAGTCGGACCTGCGCTTCGCGCCTGATCCGCAGTGATCGACACGTGCGGATGAGATCGGCCTCCAAAGGCACAGTCGGCACGGCGTCGTTGACTGACCCGAGCGCCTGCCCAACGACAAGATGATCTGTGACGTAGCGGACGGCCAGCTCGTCCCCGTCACAGAGCACCGCCCGAGTCGCCTCGGTCACCTCTGCCAAACCAGCTAGCGGCCGGCCGCGTAGGCTCGCCAGGGTTTCGGCGAGCCGGACGGCCTCGATCACGTGTGC
>DATCXA010000571.1:0-5077 GCA_036566085.1 Propionibacteriaceae bacterium | reverse complement strand
GCTGCCGGGCACGAGTACTACGCGAGCCTGCGTACCCACGGCGCCATTGAGCGTGCCGAAGTCTGCATTGTCGTGGTCGATGCCAGCGAGCCAGTCACCGAACAAGATCTTCGTATCCTCAGCTCGGTAGCAGAGGCCGGTCGGGCGCTGGTGATTGCGTTCAACAAGTGGGATTTGACCGACGATGAACGGCAGCGTTATCTGCGGCGCGAGATCGAGCGTGATCTTGTCCATTTCAATTGGGCCGCCAAGATCAACATCTCCGCTGTGACGGGGCGTCACATCGATCGCCTCGGGGCGGCGATCGCCGAAGCCCTGGCCGGTTGGGAGACTCGCATCTCGACGGGCAGGCTCAATGCTTTCCTGGGCAGGATTGTCGCGGCACATCCGCATCCCGTGCGTGGCGGTAAACAGCCGCGGATTCTTTTCGGAACTCAGGCACAGGTCGGCCCACCTACGTTTGTGTTGTTCACTACTGGCGAGCTGGAGCCGGGCTATGTGCGCTTCTTGCAGCGCCGGCTACGCGAGGAGTTCGGCTTCGTTGGCACGCCGGTACATGTCGAGCTGCGGGTGCGGGAGAAGGGGAGGCGGAAATGACGAGCGATGATGTTCGGGTAAGTGATCAACAGGCTTTGGTCGTCGAGCTGATGCAGGCACTCGAGTCCGGTGCTCATGGTGACGAGCTGCGTCGCTTCTTCCACGAGGATGCCGAGCAGATCGAGTATCCGAGCCTGGTGGATCCTCGAGTGGGCCGTCGGGATCTGGACAGCATGATCACCGCGAGTGCGCTGGGTGCTGGGATGTTGGCGTTCCAGCGCTATGACGTGAGCCGCTGGATCGAGAGCGAAGACACCGTGATCTGCCAGGCTGAGTGGCACGCTGAGCTGGCGAAAGATGCCGGAACGTTGCGAAAGGGTCAGCGGCTTCACACCTACAGCGTCTTGATCTTCACGTTCCGCGATAACAAGATCATCTATCAGGAAGCCTACGACTGTTACGAGCCGTTCGACTACTAGTCGGTATTGAAGTCGTAGGCTTCAGTGAGCCACTCCCGAAGTTGATCATCGACTTGATCAGCGGTCGTCAGGTTGATCATGTGGGCAATCCGCCCCGGCGCAACTGGCAGCGTCCGGGCGATCCGAGGATCGGTCAGTTCGTACGGCAGGAAGAAGCTCAGCAGCACTGACCGCACGCGCGGCCGGAACGAGGCGATCTTGCGGTCGCTCTTGAGGAAGATTCCGACGTTGACCGCATCCTCATGTACCGGCCCGAGTGTTGTCAGATGCTCGATGACAGTGTTGTAGATCTCACTCACCCAACTGGGGTGTCGGCGTAACAGTTCGCTCACCGTGATGCCCGGAACACAGACATGTGCCTGATTGGCAGAGGCGAACTCGCGGTCACAGTTCGGGCAGACCCAACGTGTCACGCGGCCGATTGTGCCGGAGCGACCTCCACTAATGGGCAGGCGTCTCGGTCGTAGTAGAGTTCCCGCTCGTGGCTGAGCTCATTGAGCACGGTCAACGGGCTGTGGCGCAGCTTGGTAGCGCACTTGACTGGGGGTCAAGGGGTCGCGAGTTCAAATCTCGCCAGCCCGACATCACGATGGCGGATGGTCACGCCTGATCAGAGCCACGTTCATCCGGCCACCGGCCCATCCTCGACTAGCCTCAGCGCCGGGGAGTTGGGCCCAGATTGGGCCCACCAGCGCGAGTACGCCACCCCGACATCGAGCACGGCCTGGTGATCCGGGTGAAGATAACGGCTCGTCACCGCCGGGTCTTGATGGCCAGCCACACGCTGGAGAAGGTGCAGCTCGACGCCGGCGTCGGCCATCCAGGTCAGCGCCGTGTGTCGCAGGCCGTGCCGCACGAGGCCGGCCAGCCCGAGATCATCAACCAACTCGTCCCACCCGGTCGCATCGCGGAGGGTCGCGGTCGTGATCACCCCTCCACGAGGACCAACCAACAGACGAGCATCCCTGGCTCTGCCCACCGTCAGTCGATCCAGCGTTGCGCGCAGCGGCTCGATGATCGGCACCGAGCGCCGCCGCCGGCCCTTGGTCTCCTTGGTGATCAGGCCGCCGCGGCCGGGGTACGTCTGCCTCCGCACGGTCAACAGCCCATGAGGGAGGTCGACGTCACCCACCTGCAGGCCGGCCACCTCACTGATCCGTAACGCCGTTGTCGCCAAGATCATCACGCAGTCACCCCAGGCCTGATGACCACCCCTCTGCACGGCTTCCTCGACCAGCCGGTTCAACGTGCGCACGTCCGGCAAGGCGAAATCGCGAGGACTCTCCGGAGCCGCCATCGGCAGGGCAGACCGGCCGACGACACGCCGCCGAGCCCGATCCTTCGCAGGGTTGCGCACCAGCAGCCCGTCGCGCACCGCCTCGTCCAGCACCAGCACCAGGGCCGCGATCGTGTTCTTAACCGTCGAACGACCGTACGCCGCCTCCCACTGGTCGATCGCCCGATCGATCAACCCGGCCGACATCATCGACACCGGCAGGTGCCCGAGCGCCGGCAGCACGCGTTTGCGCAGCCCCGCCGAGTACGGATCCAGCGTCGACGTCGGATCGATCCCGCGAGCCCACCGATCTCCTAGCTGGGCGACATAGTCGGCAAGCGGCTGACCGGGGTCGAACCCCGTTCGTGCGACACCCTCCAGGCGCTCGACCCAGGCCCGCGCCTCTTCGAGAGATCCATGCGTACGCTTGACGCCCTCACGGTGATGCGTCAGTGGATGTGTCCACCGAACCCGCGCGTAGTAGGTCGTTCCTCGAGCACCCTCACGGGCCTGCACGTCGACGGTCAAGCGCACGCCAAGCGGCGGGATCGGCTCCTCAGTCATGACGCGATGTTGCCGCGAACGCTCTCGGCGATCCATGCCTCCACGGCGCCTATCGGGTAGCGGTAGACGGTGCCTACGCGGAGATAGGGAGGGCCGACGTCGTCCAGACGCCACCGCCGAACCGTAGACGGATTGACGCGCATCCGCTTCGCAAGCTCCTCGGTGGTCAGCAGTTGTTCCATGATCATCTTGCTCTCCTTCTGTGCTGGGAGCCTCTTCCCGCTTCGAACGTGGTCGGGGCCTCGGTCACCACTGCTCTCATCTACCGCCCCTCTGCATCCATCTCACATCCACACCCTGGAGCGCTCGCAGACCGCTCATCTGTGCATAACGGCTCTCCGAGTCCTTAAGGAGAGTTTCGGTTGCCCGGTGATCACGCGCGCACGACTATTTCGTCCTAAAACCTGCAAAGCGCGTCCAACGGACGACTTCTTGACCGTGGCCCTTCTATCAGCGAGGCCTCGGCGGTAGCGACGTTGGGTGAACCTTGGACCGCCCGGGGTGACGTCGGTCGTCGCGGTTGTAGTTTTTGGTGGTTCTCGGGACAACCTGGTCCCTTCGCAGGTCACGATTCGCCGGGTCGTCGCCTGGGTGGGAGATACGTCGGTCGAGGCGTTGTTGCCAGAGGGCGGCCGCAGTCTGCAACTGCCCTGCTCCGGTGGGTCGTCGGTCTCGGGGGTCCATGCCGACGACGGCACGCCAGACGGCGACATCACCAAGGAGGGCCGCGGGCGGGTGGCTGCCAGGCGGTGCCCACACCGGCTGCGTGCCGTCCTGGGTGGCCTGGCGTCGAACCTGAGTGGCGAGGCCAATCACCAGGTCGGACCGCGTGGCCAGGTACTCGCCCCAAAACGGGATGATCATGAAGCGCTTTCGGTATGCCGGGAAGCCAGGGTAGCGGTCCTGGGTCAGTAGATGCGGGCTCTGGGAGGCGCCAGTCGAGCACGGCGGCCAGGTCGCCGGCGGTGTGGAGTTCTCGTCCGGCGGCGGCTTATCTGGAGGTGGAGGAGTGGATGCTCCCCGGTCTCAGCCGCCAAAGCGAGCAGACGTGCCCGCAGCGTCGGCCATGACGGTTCGCTGGTGAGTTCGGGGACGACCTTGTCGGCTTGGCTATTGAGCATCTGAACGAGCTGGGAGCCAACCAGGTGCTCGGCCGCGACTTGGAGCCCGTCGGTGTAGCGCTGGACAGCGTCGAATAGCCGGGCAGCTGGGTCGCTGAGGTCTCGCAGCAGCGTTGTGGCTGAGGTGGGGGAGTCGTCGCGGGCGAGGATCTGCTGCAGGGTCTCGGTTGGGGTGCGGGGTGTGACGGTTTCGGGCCAGATAATGCTGTGCGGGTCGCCGTCGCCGACGACTTGGAGGTAGAGGTGGTTGGCAGCCCGTCCTCGGGTGAGCATGGTGTACAGCTGGCTGCGGGTGTGCCGTACGGTCAGGTTGCCTTGTTGGCCGACATGGGTGACGGTCCAACGGTCCCCGTTCTTGACCCAGTCGGTGGCGGTGAGGCGCAGTCGGCGGTTGTTGCTGCGGGTGATGATTACATCTCCGACACTGGCTCGGTTTCCGTCAGCCAAAGACACCTCGGATGCCGGGGGGGAGTGATCGAGCCGATGCGCACGGGCACGAGCGTTCAATTGTGCGACGAGGTTCCGGGTGGGGGCGATCATGATCGCGTCGACCCCAGCCGTTCGATCGGAAACCCACGCGTTGAACGCATCCTCTGTCGTGGTGGCTACGTCGCCGACATGGATCCGGCCGTGATCAATGTAGAACTCAAGCCCCGAAGGGTCGCCCTCGCGGAGGGTAAGCGATGCTGTCGCTTCGGCGGGGTCGGTGAAGCGGTGCAGCTCGGTCAGCTTTACAGCACCGTGCTGGGTTTTGATGTCGCGGAGGACGCCGCCCGCACCGATCGCGGCGAGTTGTTGATCATCACCGATCAGTCGGACGTTCGCACCGCATGCGAGTGCGAACTGGACGGTGGTGTCGAGGGACAATGTGTCGGCCATTCCGGCTTCGTCGATGATCACCAGGGTCGACGGGCCGACCGCTGCCGCCCAGTCCGGCAGTTCGCCATGGCGGAGTGACCAGGTGAGCTTGGCGAGGGTGTCGGTGCGGATGCCGGTTTGCTGGGCGAGGACGGCGGCCGCGACAGCCGACGGGGCGAGGCCGAGCACCTGACCTCCGTCTTGGGTCCAGGCGAGACTGAGGGCGCGCATGGCGGTGGTTT
>DATCXA010000551.1:0-4406 GCA_036566085.1 Propionibacteriaceae bacterium | reverse complement strand
GCTGCCAATGCAGCTCGCCCAGACCGTGGGCATCGACCCCAAAGAGGTGAACTTCGTCGCCTACGACGGTGGCGGCGACCTGCTGCCGGCGATTCTCGGCGGCAAGGTCACCTTCGCCGCGTCCGGCTTTGGTGAGTTCCTCGACCAGGTCGAGGCCGGTGAGGTTCGGGTGCTGGCCATCAGTGGAGCCGAGCGGGTTGATCCAGTAGATGCCCCAACCCTGAAGGAATCCGGCATCGACCTGGTATTCACCAACTGGCGGGGCGTCGTAGCGCCGCCGGAGCTCTCCGACGCCGACAAGCAGGCCCTGGTCAATGCCGTGGCCAAGATGCACGAAAGTCAGGAGTGGAAGGAAGTTTTGACCAAGAACGGTTGGACCGACGCCTACCTGACCGAGGCAGAGTTCGGCACCTACATGGCTGACCAGACGAAGGGCGTCGAGGACGTCCTCACCAAGCTAGGCCTGGCGTGAGCGAGGCAGCCGCGGCCGCAGGGGATCATCCTGTAGGGGATCCTTCTGGGGCCCGGCCGGCCCGTACCCGCAATCGCGCTGAGTACGGGGTCTGCGTGTTCCTGGCACTGACCGGCATCGTGATTCTGGTCGACGCTCTGCAGCTCAGCAACAACCGCACTGGCGTCGACCCACTGGGTCCGAAGCCGGTTCCGGTGTTCGTCGGCAGCCTGCTGATAGTGCTGGCGGTTGCGCTGGCGGTCGCGGTCACCAGAGGCAGCCAAGGCGAGGCCGAGGCTGGCGAGGACATCGACCTCAGCCAGCCCGTGGACCTCAAGACGGTGCTGCTGCTCCTCGGGGTTTTCGTCGCCAACATCGTTCTGATCGACTTCCTCGGCTGGGTGATCAGCGGCGGCCTGCTCTTTTACGGTTCGGCCATCGTCTTGGGCAGCCGGCACTTCATTCGGGATCTGGTGATCAGCGCCGTGCTGTCCCTGGGCACCTTCTACGGCTTCGCCATCGGGCTCGGCGTCGCCTTGCCGGCCGGGATCTTGCAAGGGATCCTGTGATGGAGAGCTTCCAGTTCCTGCTCAACGGGTTCGCCACGGCGGCTACGCCGATCAACCTGCTGCTGGCCCTGGTCGGGGTGATCATCGGCACGGCTGTGGGCGTGCTGCCCGGCATCGGCCCAGCAATGACTGTCGCGCTGCTGCTACCCATCACCTACAACCTCGAGCCGACCGGGGCAATCATCATGCTCGCAGGCATCTTCTACGGCGGGATGTATGGCGGATCGACCACTTCGATCCTGCTGAACACTCCGGGCGAGTCGTCCTCAGTGGTCACCGCGATCGAGGGCAACCTGATGGCCAAGGGTGGCCGGGCCTCTCAGGCACTGGCCACCGCCGCGATGGGTTCGTGGGTTGCCGGCACGATCGGGACGCTGCTGCTTGCCTTTTTCGCCCCGATCGTCACCCGGTTCGCGATCTCCCTCGGCGCTCCGGAGTATTTCGCCGTCATGCTGCTCGCCTTTGTCGCGGTGACGGCGGTGCTCGGCAGTTCGCGGCTGCGCGGGTTCATCTCGTTGGCACTCGGACTCGCCATCGGTCTGGTCGGGCTGGACTCGGTCAGCGGCCAGCCCCGGCTCACCTTCGGCATCCCCCAACTCGGAGACGGAATCGACATCGTTGTCGTCGCAGTGGGCATCTTCGCCCTCGGCGAGGCTCTATGGGTCGCAGCGCATCTCCGTCGCCGAGCCGTCGAGGTGATCTCGGTGGGCCGTCCCTGGATGGGCAAGTCCGACTTCAAGAGATCGTGGAAACCTTGGCTGCGGGGAACCGCCTTAGGGTTCCCCTTCGGCGCGATCCCCGCAGGCGGAGCCGAAATTCCGACCTTCTTGTCCTATATCACCGAGAAGCGGCTCACCAAGCATCCGGACGACTTCGGCAACGGCGCCATCGAGGGCGTCGCCGGTCCGGAGGCCGCCAACAACGCCAGCGCAGCCGGAACCATGGTTCCGATGCTCTCGCTAGGTCTGCCTACCAATGCGACTGCCGCAGTGATGCTGGCCGCGCTTGTCTCCTACGGGATCCAGCCGGGACCCCTGCTGCTGCAGCGGGAGGGCGACCTGGTCTGGGGGCTGATCGCCAGCCTGTTCATCGGCAACACATTGCTATTGATCTTGAACCTGCCGCTGGCGCCGCTGTGGGCGAAGCTGCTGCGGATTCCGCGCCCGTATCTGTACGCCGGCATTCTGTTCTTCGCCTCGATGGGGGCGTACGCGGTGAACGGGTCGTCGTTCGACCTGATCTTGCTGTTGGTCTTCGGCCTGATCGGTTTCGGGATGCGGCGCTTCGGCCTACCCGTCCTCCCGTTGATCGTCGCCGTGATCTTGGGGCCCAGGGTCGAGCTGCAGGGCCGGCGGGCGCTTCAGCTGTCGTCGGGTGACGTGAAGGGGCTGTTCGGCAGCGTCGACGTTGCGACCGGTGAGTTCCAGCTCTCAGCCCTGGCCATCGTGGTCTACGTGATCATCGTGTTGATCCTGTTCTGGCCGCTGCTCTTCAAGGCCATCCGGAAAGTGCTGCCCGCGAAGGCGGCCGCGGTGGTCGATGAGATCTCGGAAGAGCCCGCGCTGGCAGTGGCCGAGCACCACCACGTCGAGATCACCCCGACTGACGAGGGGCAGCCTCGTACCGAGGACAAGGAGTCACCGAAGTGACCATTGTTCTCGGCTACACCCCCACCCCGGCCGGCCGAGCCAAGGCAGTCGACCATGACTGATCAGTTACCCGACAGCGACCTCAGCACCGCCGACCTGGTGGACCGCTACGGCGATGCCCTGGCCTCGATCCCGGTCCAGTTCCGTAGTTTCGGTCGCAAGTCTCGGTTCGCAGGCCCCGCCGTAACGGTGAAGTGCTTGGAGGACAACGCCTTGGTCAAGTCGACATTGCTCGAGGAGCCGGACCCGAGCGGCAAGGTGCTGGTGGTCGACGGCGGTGGATCGTTGCGCTCGGCACTCGTGGGCGACCTCATCGCCGGGATCGCCGTGCAGCGTGGCTGGGCCGGAATGGTCATCTCCGGCGCGGTTCGGGACAGCGTCGCTCTCGACCTGCTCGACCTGGGAATCAAGGCCTTGGGAACCAACCCCCAGAAGAGCAGCAAGACAGGCGTCGGTGTCGTCAACGGTCCGGTCGAGATCGCCGGGGTGTGGGTCACGCCCGGACAGACCGTGCACTCTGACGAGGACGGCGTCGTCGTCGTGCGTGGGTTTCGGTGATGAACTTTGCGACCAAGTTGGTCGGGTGGACGTCCACTGTCATGGTGCAGAGCTTCAGCCACTAGACCATGATCGAGAGGGCCGCACATGACCCGCCTCGGCATGTTCGCCTACCAAATGCGGGTACGTGCCACGCCCGATGCGAGCGCGGTGATCGGCCCGGCTGGGTAGGAGTCTTGCCTGGTCTTCTTGATGCCGACCAGGTCGCTGGCCACGACTGCCGGGCTGCCGTCGCGTTCCTCGAATTCGGCATCGACGAAGCGGACGCGTCCAAGGTCGGATCCGGTAATGATGCCGAGGCGGACCTTGTCGAATTCGGCCGGCAGGCTGGACTCCAGGTAGACCTCGGCGCCTTCGTCGATGACCGTCGCGACCACATCGGTGCTGGTGAGAACGGTTGCCCCCTGCTCGGCCTCGAACGGACTAGCTCCACCGACGTAAACGTTGTCGCGAATATAGACCGGTTGCTTCACGCCCAGAAATCGTTGGTGGTCGCCACGCGTGGGGTCGCCGGTCAGGGCGAGATAGTCCTCCATCGATGCCGGGTGTCCGTTGTAGCCGACGGTGCCGTGCACGGCTCCCTCGACTCGGTTGGGGAAACTACCTGATCGTGCCGACGCTCCGTAGGCCTGGCTGGCGTCGCCGCCCAGAAAGATGTTGCCGATGTGGCGGTCGTCGCCGCCGTGGATGGCGGCGTAGCCGGCTACTTGGGTGCTATGCGGTACGTGGTAGGGAGTGGGTCGCTCGAGGACGGGTTCGAGGGAGACCGTCCCGCACACGAGGTTGTTGACGAACGCGCCACCTTGGCTGAATATCTCCAGTGAGACCGGGGACGCGAGGATGTTGTGCTCGATCAGATAAGGCCCGTGACTCACCTCCACAAACAAGTCGCGCTTGTTGTCGTAGAAGAGGTTCCGCGACACGCGAGTGCCTTGCGTCTGCCAGTCCAGCCAGATTCCCAGCGAACAGTCGTGGATGCGGTTGTGGCGGATGATGACATCGATGGCGGCGTGGAGCTTGATGCCAGCGATCTCGTACCCGTAGAACTCCCGCCTGAGGGCGATGTTGTAGATGTGGTTGTCCTCGATCGTGGAGAACACACAGCCGAGATGGCCGACGATGCCGTTCTGGCCGCAGTCGTAGATGGTGTTGCGGCGCACGATGTGGGATCCGACGTGC
>DATCXA010000548.1:0-4635 GCA_036566085.1 Propionibacteriaceae bacterium | reverse complement strand
ACACGTCGTACATACCGCCGTCAAAGAGCACGCCCGTACTCCATTTAGAGAAGAGGTCTGGCAGCAGCTCTCCGAAGGCATCAGGTTTGTGCCAGGTGAGATCGGGGATGATGAATCATTCAGCAAGCTAGCCAACACCATCGCTGACCTCGATGAGGCACGAGGTACCGGCGGCAACCACGCCTTCTACCTATCCATCCCGCCGGGGCTGTTCCAGACAGTTGTCGACCAACTGCGCTCCCATGGCCTCGCCGAGCAGCATCCCGGCAGGTGGAGCCGGGTCGTGATCGAAAAGCCATTTGGCCACGACCTGGCCAGCGCTCGGGAACTGAACCGGATCGTCCTCAGTGTCTTTCCGTCATCCTCGGTCTTCCGCATCGACCACTATCTCGGTAAAGAGACAGTGCAGAACATCATGGCGGTGCGGTTCGCCAATGAGTTGTTCGAGCCGGTGTGGAACAACAGCTTTGTCGATCATGTCCAGATCACGATGGCCGAGGACATCGGGATCGGCGGCCGTGCCGGATACTTTGACGGCATCGGGATTGCCCGCGACGTCGTTCAGAATCACCTACTACAGCTGCTTGCGCTGACGGCAATGGAGGAACCCAACTCTTTCGAGGCAAGCCAACTCCGAACCGAAAAGCAAAAGGTGCTCGCCGCGGCCCGACCACCGAAACAGATGGATCTCCACACTGCCCGCGGCCGGTACGCGGGCGGCTGGGCAGGTGGCGAGAAGGTCAAGGGTTATCTCGAAGAGGCTCGGATTCCTCCCAATTCCCGGACCGAGACGTACGCCGCAATCCGGATCGATATTGACAACCGCCGGTGGGCGGGCGTTCCGTTCTACCTGCGTACCGGCAAGCGGCTGGCCCGGCGAGTGACTGAGATCGCGCTCGGTTTCAAACGCGCGCCGCATCTCCCCTTTGCCGAGACTGACACCGAGGAGCTGGGCTACAACGCCATCGTGCTGCGGATCCAACCGGATGAGGGCGTGACCTTGCGCTTCGGCGCCAAAGTGCCAGGTACCCAGATGGAAATTCGCGACGTGAACATGGACTTCGCCTATGGCGAGGCCTTCACCGAGTCCTCGCCCGAAGCGTACGAGCGGCTGATCTTGGATGTCCTGCTAGGTGATCCGCCGCTGTTTCCGCAGCATGAGGAGGTGGAACTCGCCTGGGAAATCCTGGATCCCGTCCTCGACTACTGGGCGAGCGTGCCGGAGCAACCCGAGCCCTATGAACCGGGATCGTGGGGACCGAAGAGTGCCGACATCATGTTGGCCCGGGATGGCTTCACCTGGAGACGGCCATGATCCTCACGCTCGAAGGCACCACGTCAGCAAAGATCTCCGCCGAACTGGTACGGATCCGACGTAGTGTCGGCAGTCCGGCCCAGGGCATGGTGCTGACCTTGATCATCGTCTGCGACGAGTCGGAGTTCGCAAGCGCGCTGGAGGCGAGCATCGTCGCGGGCCGGGAGCATCCGTCGCGCATCTTGCTGGTGGTCACCGCCGCAGGACGGGATGCGGCGCTCGACGCCGAGGTACGGATTGGCGAGGGCACACCCGGCGAGGTTGTGGTGATCAGAATGCGCGGTGCAGTGGCAGCACATCCGGCCTCTGTGATCCGGCCGCTGCTTTTGCCTGACTCCCCTGTGGTGATCTGGTGGCCAGGCAAAGCACCTGGAAATCGGGCGGGCGATGAGCTGGCGCAGCTGGCGATGCGACGTATGACTGATGCCGCGGCATCCCCCCGTCCGCTGACGGCACTGCGGTCGCGCGCTCGGGAGTACACGCCTGGTGATACCGATCTGAGCTGGACGAGGCTTACGCCGTGGCGAGCGCTGCTGGCAGCAGCCCTCGACCAGTACCCGGCCAAGATCAAGTCCGTCTCCATTGAGTCGGAGCGGAACAATCCATCGGCCGACTTGCTCGCGGCCTGGTTGCGTTTCCGGCTGAAGGTCGGGGTAAGCCGAAAGACCAGCGACGGACCAGGGCTTACCGCGGTGCGGATGAGCACCGCGGCTGGTGATATTGCGATCACCCGCCCCGATGGTTTGCTGGCTTCGTACACGGTGCCCGGCCAACCGGAGCGGCTCGTGGCCCTGAAGCGCCGCAGCTTCACCGAGCTGATCTCAGAAGAACTCCGCCGCATGGATCCGGACGTGATCTACGAGCGGACGGTCAAGTCGCTGCTCGATGGGGATCGGTCGACACCCAACAAGTCGCCGGCCAAGAAGGCATCCCGCAAGAGAGCAGACAGCACGACTAAGGCCGCTAGGCAGCCAGCAGGGAGTCGCTAGCGTGAAGGCAGCCAGCGATGCCGTTCGACCCGAGATCTTGCTTCACGCCGGGCCCGATGAGGTCGCCGAAGCTCTCGCAGCACGGTTAATGGCGCGACTGACCGAGATTCAGGGGGACTTCAGGATCCCCCAAGTCGCACTCACTGGTGGGCGCATTGCCACGCGGGCCTATTCGCGACTTGGCAACGAGGGATCGAACTCCGCCGTCGACTGGTCTCGGGTGGAGTTCTGGTGGGGAGATGAGCGTTTCGTGCCCGCTGACCATCCAGATCGGAACGCCAAACAGGCCCTTGACCTGCTTGCTAAGCCACTGGAACTGAACCCGGCTCGGATTCACGAAATGCCGGCCAGCGACGCCGGTCTCGACCTTGATCAGGCCGCCGAGGCGTATGCGCGGGAGATCGACAATGTCGTCTTCGACATCTGCTTGCTTGGCATGGGTCCAGACGGCCACGTCGCATCCATTTTTCCTGAGCACCCCTCCTCTTACGCCGAGGGCCAGGTGATCCCCGTACGAGCCGCACCGAAGCCACCACCAGAGCGGATCAGCCTCACGCTGCCGGTGATCAACCGGTCCCGTGAGGTCTGGTTCGTGGTCAGCGGCGCTGACAAGGCTGCTGCCGCCAAGATGGCGTTGCTTGGTGCCGGCCCTGTACAGGTGCCGGCGGCCGGCGTTTCCGGTGTCGAACGCACGCTCTGGTTGCTAGATCGAGACGCGGCATCAGAGCTGCCGGCCGATCTACAGCAGCGCGGTCGCATCTAGGCGAGCCTGTAGCGCTCAATTGCGCTACAGGGTCCATCTGAAGGACCGGGACCAGCCGTCCGGACGCTCACGCTCATAGAAGCGGTGGGCATCCACCCGAGCAGAGCCGGAGTTCAGCTCGAGCTTCGCACCTCCATGATCACGAGCCCAGCTCTTGGCAGCATCGAGCAATGCCCTGCCAATCCCGCGGGAGCGGTGATCGGGAGCGACGGCCAAGTCCTCTACCCAGGCTCGCTGCCCGAATCGTACGGAGACAATGTCGAGATAGACCGTCGCAAACCCAACGATTGTGTCTTCGTCGTCTGCGACCAGGACGGCCGCTCGATCGTCAGCCATCGCTGCTTCTAGACGACCAACAGCAACAGCTTGCGACCAGTCTTGCGGGGTTACCCCGGGGGGCGCGAACAGCCAGTCGTACGCGGCCACGATCGCAGGCGCATCGGCGGGAAGCGCGTACCGGACGGTGGATTCAGTAGATGACTTCGCCACGTTCTCGCCGGGCCCGGAGGGCCTGCAACGCCTCGGTCAGGATGTCGGCCGCCTCCTTGTCTGTGCGGCGCTCCTTGACGTAGGCGAGATGTGTCTTGTACGGCTCGATCTTCGGCGGTGGTGGTGGATTCAGGCAGTCGAGATTGGCAGGTAACCCACATCGGGGGCAATCCCACGTTTCAGGAATGGTGGCATCTGCGGCGAATGCGGGCCGCGTTTCATGACCATGTGCGCAGTAGTACGAGACGTAAAGCCGCGGCGCGGCGTCGCCCCGCTCGGCTTCTCCCATGGGACCAGCGCCCACCCGGCTGCCACGAATGGCACTTCCACCAGCCACGTTCGTTCTCCCTCGCCCTTCCTAGCTGTGGATGAGTCGGTGTCTTGCGAGTCAAGTGACCGGCCGGTGGTTGTCAGCAGTTAGGCACCCAGCTTGTAGAGCAAGTTGAGCGCCACAATTGCTGCTACCCAGACCACTCCGATGATGACGGTGAGCCGGTCGAGATTTCGTTCTGCGACCGATGACCCACCAAGGGAGGAAGAGATCCCGCCACCGAAGAGATCGGACAAACCGCCGCCGCGGCCTTTGTGCATCAGCACGAATAACGCGAGCGCGATGCTGGTGATCACCAAGATGATGGAGAAGATCAGAATCGGCACGGTCATCATGGGCACGAGAAGCACGGACGTTAGCCTAACTCACGGATTCGCAAAGAAGTCAAAACTCCACCAGCGTTGGGATTCCGGACGTCGTCAGAAGACCGGCATCTCGTAGAACCGCGCAATAGCAGCGAACTCATCAGCCTTCAGGCTGGCAGCGCCTACCAGGCAGCCGTCGATGTCAGGCTGTGTCATGAGGGCGGCAACATTGCTGGCATTGACCGATCCCCCGTACAGGATCCTTATCCGCTCAGCAATATCGCTCCCGTGCCGATTCGAGATCCAGCCGCGGATCGCGGCACAGACCTCTTCGGCGTCCTCTGGTGTCGCTACCCGTCCAGTGCCGATCGCCCAAACTGGCTCGTAGGCGATGACGATATTCGCGACTTGCTCCGCAGTGAGTCCGGCAAGCGCGCCCTCCA
>DATCXA010000539.1:0-7769 GCA_036566085.1 Propionibacteriaceae bacterium | reverse complement strand
TCACGTGAGCCATGAGATCCTCCAATTGGATAGTACTACTCTCCAATATTGGAGAGTAGTACTATCCAATGTCAAGTGGGGTGGTCATGCGAATCTCCGAACTCTCGGCACAAACCGGTGTGCCGGTTGCGACGATCAAGTTCTATCTGCGTGAGAGCCTGCTGCACGAAGGTGTTCGGACGGCTGCCACTCAGGCGCAGTACGACGAGAGCCACGTGGCGCGGTTGCGGCTCGTAAGGGCATTGCTGGGGCCCGGCGGACTATCGATAGCGGCAGCTCATCGGGTGATTCGGGCGATCGAAGAACCACCTGAGTCGGTGCACGAGCTGCTCGGAGTGGCGGCAACCGCAGTAGCCGGACCGGATCTGAAGGACGCCCTCCACGGCCTCGAGGAGGCTGGATTCGAACTGCCCGACGGTGCGCTTGATGTCTACACCGATCACATGCGACAGATTGCGCAATTCGAGATTGACAATGTGCCGACCGATTCCCCGACCGCGGCAGTGCGGTATGTAGTGCTCGGCACGGTCCTCATCGAGCCGCTGATCCTGGCCTTGCGTCGACAGGCGGAGCAGGAGGCGTCGGCTCGCCGCTTCGGGGCCTGACTTAGACCTCTCTGCGTAAGAACTCGAATTTCCGACCAATGGGCCTTTTCGGCCCTCAATCCGTCGTTTGTGAGTCGAATTTCCGACCCGTGCGGACTTTCGAAACTCATCCATATCGATGACTCGAGCTCAACGCGCAGATGTTCAGCGAGTGCTGTACCCAGGCTCTTCGCGCTGTACACGGCATGCACGCCATGCACAGCGTCAACATCCAACGCTGCGTGGGATGTTGACCGAGCGGCCGCAGGATGATGTTGACAGACTGGCCCGCGTGGCGGTTTCTCAGAGCTTCCTTGCCGGTCTTCCCAAGGTTGAGCTGCACGTTCACAGCGGAGGCCGTCGACGCATCTTTTGCCAGCCGTGAAATCAAGGACGCGCTGAGGTCGGAGATCAACTCTTACGCCGCGATGCCAGCTCCTTGACGGGTACTGCCGCTTGAGAGCGCGCGGCCTTCGGTGGTGAGCCGCGGGGCGCGACGTTGGCTGCCGCGGGCCGGGACTCTGGCAGCCGGGACGGCGATGTCGCTGGTGGAGCCTTCGCCTTCTTGAAGGGGAAAAGCTCGGGGCGATCCGGTTGCCGCCACCACAAGATCACCGCAAGCACCATCGCCATCTGGATAATCGGCGAGATAGTGTCCCGCATCCGGGTGGCGGTGAAGTCCAGCGCGGCGCCCAGATCGATTGCCCGCCCGGGCACGTACGCCAGCGACAAGGCTGCGCCCCTGATCAGCATGATCTTGTCCAGCTTGCTCGCCGCCAATACGGCGAGTGGGATCCAGGCCAGCAGGTCATACCAAGACAGCGTGTACATCGAGGTGATCAACCACGCCACCGACAGCACCAGCGCAGTGCGCAGCGCAATGGTGAGCGGATCTCGTCGCATGTCCGCATCCTTGTCCAGCCCGGGAGCCGGGGTCCACGGCACCACCCGGTACAGCATCCAGCCGATCACGATCAAGCCGATGTAGGAGATGACGCCGACGATGACCTTGGCATGAAAGCCGGTCATAAAGAGATAAAGGAGGCGGTAGAGCGGATTGGCCCAGGAACCGACCGAGACGTAGCCCCCGTTGCGCAGCGCCTGCAGAAGCGCCGTCGGTTGCCACAGCACGTACGCCAAACCCATCGGAACCGCAGTGCCGAGACAGAGCAGCAGCGCTTTCTTTGGTTCCCGCCGGTACGCCCACAGCATCGCGAGCCCCCAAAGTCCAATGCTCACCTTGGCGCAGCCGGCAAGCCCGATGCCCAGACCGGCAACAAACGGGTTCTTCCGCATGAAAAGCAGGCCGGCGACCGCGAACATCACCGCCAGCGACTCATTGTGCGCCCCGGCGACCACAGACCAGATCAACAACGGATTTGCGATGGTCAGCAGCGCCGCGCGGCCCTGCCGTCGCGGATCGCCGTGCGCCAGCATCACTGCACCGGCGCAAGCCAGGATGAACGGCACCACCGCGAACACCTGCAGCCAAAACACGATGTCGTGCATGTTCTCGCCGCCGAATTTGTTGGCGATGAGCTGACTCCATGACGTGATCGGTCCGTACACGCTGGGGGTGTCCTGCCATGGCCGTTCGGTCCAGCGAAGTACCGGATCGAACTGGCCGCGGAACACTTCAGCTGGCGTGATCTCGTATGGGTCGCGCCCGATGGCCTGCAGCCGCCCGTAGGCCGCGTACATCAAGACATCCGCCGACGTCATCGGTGGCACGCAGGCGGTGAGCAGGCTCAAGACGGTTCCGAGTGCAAAGATCTTTTTGTACCTGGGTCTCCAGCCATCTGCCATAGCGCGCAGCCCTACCCAGAGTCCGAGGGCACCAAGGATGATCGCGACCCAGATCAAGATCGAGACGAACCACTCGTTGGGCTTGACCACATTGGACGGGAGGTACCAGGGCGGCAGATAGGAGTGTCGAGGACCAAGCGTAAGGGTGACGGCTGACGGCCCAAGAAACCCCACCAGCAAGGTCAATGCGGTGGCGCCCACGATGCCGAACAAGGCGAACTGGTGATTGCGGTGCCAGATCCCTGGTCGGTATCGCGTTTGCGGCGGCTTGGCCGGATTGCCGCTGCGGCGCTTCTGCTTGCTCGCCGTCATTGATTCATGCCTGCTTACCTCGGAGTCGCTTGAAGACGCCAGTGACGCCACCGGAGTCTTTCAAATCCTTGAGTCCGGCTTGGACGAGTCCACGTGCCGCGAGCGCGCGAGTGACGTCGCGCAGCTGGGCTGCACGGTGCAGTTGAGCGCCGAGATCAGTGCCTGTTGCACGGTGGCGCAGGTCGATCTCGATCTCGGAGACTCGCAAACCGGCTCGCAGCGCGTCAATGGTCATGCCAACTTCCATTCCCCAACCGGCGGCCAATGGGCTGGCGAGTTCAAAGGCTCGCCGGGTAAGGCACCGCTGACCCGACAGCGGTGCCCGCGGAGTCCAGCCGGTCAGCTCGGCAATACCCCGCCTTGCCGTGTTCATTACCAGGCCAAACCCCCCGGGGTTGTCACCCTCTGCGGTTCGCTGAGCCGGCAATACCGCGATCGTGAGATCGGCTTCATCGTTCACCACCGGATGGATCAGCGGCGCGCAGTTGCCGGCGGACTCCGCGAGGTCGGCGTCGAGCAGCACCAGGGTGCCGGCCTCCGGACGCTTGTCGCGCTGCTCGATCACCCCGAGACCATTGACCGCCGATTCCACAGCGGCCGCCTTACCCCGGTTCCGGGTATGCGAGACCACGATCGCACCGGCGCCGGCCGCGTGCTGCGACGTACGATCACTGCTGCCGTCATCGCAAACGATCACGATCTCGACCCCCGGAAGATCTCTTGCTGCGGTTACAGTTGCGGCGATTCGTTGCTCCTCGTCCTTCGCCGGGATGATGCACGCGACACGGTTAAGGTCGGAGCTCACCCCGCAAGGCTAGTCGTGCACGAGTGCCTCGCTGGTGGCGTTCTAGGAATCGGTAATGTCACCATCATGTCCGCAGAGGTGGTCACTATGCCGGGGGTCTGGACCGAGGTCGGACGGCTGCGTACGGTGCTGCTGCATCGTCCTGGCAACGAGCTGAAGCGATTGACGCCACGCAACAACGACACGCTGCTCTTCGATGGATTGCCTTGGGTCGATCGGGCCCAGAAGGAGCACGATGGCTTCGCGGAGACACTACGCAGCCGCGGCGTGGAGGTGCTCTATCTGAGCACGCTGTTGATCGAGACCTTGGCCGACCCTGCCGCGCGGGCCAAGGCCCTCCAGGACGTCGTATCCGATATCCGGTTGGGCGTCACGCTTCGCAACTATCTGCTGCGTTACCTTGCTGATCTTGCGCCGGACGAGCTTGCCGAGGTCTTGATGGCGGGGCTGCGCAATGACGAGGTGCAGGACAGCGGCAGCCTCGTGGCCGCGCTTTATCGACCGGAAGACTTCTTGATCGATCCACTGCCGAACCTGCTGTTCACTCGCGATTCGAGCGTCTGGATTGGAGATCGAGTCACGATCACCTCCTTGGCGATGCTGGCGCGACGACGGGAAACCCAACTCACCGACCTGATCTACGCCTTTCACCCGCGCTTCAGCGGAGTCGAGCGGATTCACGGCTGGCACGAGGAGTATCTCGAGGGCGGCGACGTCTTGGCACTTGCCGAGGGCGTGCTTGCCGTTGGTGTCGGCGAACGGACTCATCCCTCGGGTGCGGAACGTTTGGCGCGTACGGTGTTCGGGCTGGGACTGGCACACACCGTGCTCGTAGTGCCGATCAGTCAAGACCGCGCCACTATGCACCTAGACACCATCTGCACGATGGTCGACGTCGACGCGGTGGTGATGTATCCGAATGTCGCTCACAATCTCTCCGCGATCGCCGTGCGCCCGGGCACTGACTCCGATCTTGTGATCGATGAACCGGCTCCGTTCCTGGAGGCGGCGGCACGGGCGATGGACATTGATCGACTCCAGCTGATTGACACAGGGCTGGACCCTGTCACCGCTGAGCGGGAACAGTGGGATGACGGCAATAACACGCTCGCCATCGAGCCGAAGGTCGCGGTCGCGTACGAGCGCAATGTGGAGACCAATCAGCGCCTGGCCGAGGCAGGCATTGAGGTGATCGCTATTGCTGGCTCCGAATTGGGCTCGGGGCGAGGTGGACCGCGGTGCATGTCATGCCCAATCGCTCGGGATCCTGTGTCAAATGCACTCTGACGGACAGCCCGCCAGATTCGCCTCCTTCGTCGCTCGCGAACGTGAGCGTGACCTTCCGCGCACTCCGGCCGCGAGCTCCTGCAGTCGGCGAAGCGGGCCACCCGTCATAGTGCTGTGCAATGAGCTTGTCGAAGGGCACATGCCGCGCTTCGACAAGCTCAGCGCGCAAGAATTTCCGCTACTCGATCTGGATAGTCGGTGGTGAAGCCTGTCACCCCAAGATCACGACAGAATCTGATGTCGTCGGGCTCGTTCACCGTCCAGACGTGCACCTGGTGGCCTCTCTGCCGTGACCGGTTGACAAAGTTCGGATCGTCCTTGATCAACGCCAAATCTGGGCCCACGACGCGTACTCCATCTGGCAGCTTGCCATCCCGCCACTTACCAAGATCTTTTTCGATGAGCAGGGTTCGCTCCAGTCCCGGGAGCAGCCAGCCGAACCGCCTGACGGCCTTGACTGAAAAAGAGATCAGTCGGACCGGTGCACTCGGCTGATTCCAGCCAAACTCAGCGAGCATTGCTGCAACGCGTTCCTCGACCTCCCGCCCGCGATCGTTGGGATGCTTGGTCTCGATCACCAGACTGACCGGTACGTGATCTTGCCGGGCGTCCCGAACCATGATCATCAGCTCCCGAAGAGTAACGAGCTCGCGCTGCTCGAACTCTGGATCTGAAACGCTCGGCGAACCGAAATCCACCTCCTTGAGCTCCGACACTGAGCGCTCATACGCCGGTCCTGAGCTGGTGGAGGTGCGATCCAAGGTCAGATCGTGCAGGCACACCAGCTCGTCATCCGCGCTGAAATGCACGTCGCATTCCAGGCCGAGCGGGATCTCGGTCTGATAAGACCACTCGATCGCCGCCTGGTACGCCGCCCGGGTCATCTCCGGATGTCGCGAGGAGAAGCCGCGGTGGGCGATCAGGACCGGCGCGTCTTCCACAGCAGATACCATGCCAAAGTGCCACGGCTGGGTGACGCGACGGTAACGGAGCAGCAAACCGCTGACAACATGACGAATCCACCGGTCTCAGTGCTGCTGGTTTGAGTGAAAGTAACTGACATCGCAGCTCCCTACGCCGGCATTACCCGGTCAGGTTCGGTCGGTCGGCGAACCCGCGCCTATCGCGCACTCCGCCCTCTCAGCCCACCACTGAGGTGTGAGCTCCCGAAGGTCTCCTTGGCAGGGTCATGCTAGACCGCCCGGCGCGGTTCAGAGCATCAGCCCTCGATCGGCAACCCGCTGTTTGCCCAGGCGTTGATGCCGCCGTCGAGATTGACCGCCTCGCGACCTTGGGCATTGAGAAACTCAGCCACGCGAGCGGAGCGAGCACCCACTGCGCAAACGCAGACGACCCGGTTGTCGACCTCATTGAGGCGCTGCATCAGCTGATCCATGGGAATGTGCACCGAGCCGGCGATGCGGCCATCCGACCACTCGTCTTCGGTGCGTACGTCAAGGAGCATCCAGCCATTGGCCACTCGCTCGGCAACCTCGCTCGGCCGAACCGTCGGCACCTGATTTCCAAACATCACATCCACCCTAGTTGTCGCGCCGCAGACGATGTCGTCATCGGCGTCCCACGAACGCCAAGGCCTCAGCGACCAGCCGGCGGGCTGTGGCATCGTCCACACTGAGTCCGACCCACTCCTTCATTGGCTTGCCCTTCCCGGCATCGAAGGCCACTCCGTCCCCAGCGGCGATCAGTTCCGCGACCCGAGCAGCGGGCAGCTTGACGACCAACCGGTCATTGACGAGCATCGCGAAGATCGATTTGTTGATCTTGATCGCATTGGATCCGAAGCCGCTGCCGCCTGCTGGCACAGTCACGCCGCTCACGCCGGCGTACTCATCGCACAGCGACTCGAAAAGCGCCGCCTGACTCGCCGCACCAGGCATGATCTACTTCAACAACTTAGACAGCCGCCGGTCGGCGAGCTTCTTGCCGCCTGTCTGACAGGTGGGGCAGTACTGCAATGACGAGTCGGCGAAGGACACCTCGGCGATGGTGTCGCCGCAGACGTCACACTTGTCTCCGGTACGTCCATGCACCCGCAAACCAGACTTCTTCTCGCCCTTGAGATCTTTGGCGGCGAGGCCATCAGCCCGCTTGATGGCATCGGCCAGCTCGCCCTTGATCGCGATGAAGAGCGTACCGAGCTCAGCCTCGGTGAGTGAGTTCGACGGCTTGAACGGGCTGAGCTTGGCGGCATGCAGGATCTCGTCGGAGTACGCATTGCCAATGCCCGCAATCGTGCGTTGGTCCTTCAGAACACCCTTCAGTTGGGCCCGTCCGGATTTGGCGAGCAGGACGGCGAGCGCTGCTTGATCAAAATCCTCGTTCAGCGGGTCAGGTCCCAGCGTCGCGACCATGGGAATCGACATCGGATCCGTCACCACGTAGACGGCGAGCTTGCGCTGCGTTCCCGCCTCGGTGAGGTCAAAGCCCGACCCATCGTCCAGCCGTACGCGCAACGCCAGAGGTCCCCTGCCCGGCTTCGCCGGCGCCTCGGGAAGGGCGTCACGCCAGCGCAGCCAGCCGGCTCTGGCTAGGTGAAACACCAGATGCAAACCCTGGGCGGAGATGTCGAGGAACTTGCCATGCCGGGTTACTGACTCGATCTGGAGGCCGTACAGCGCCGACAGCGGCGGATCGTAGGTCTTCAGTGCGCTAAATGCGAGCAGCTCAATGCGATCAATCGCATGCCCCACACACTTTTCGGTCAGGAATCGTGAAAGCGACTCCACCTCAGGCATCTCGGGCATGCGCCCATTATGGACGCCCAGTGGAGCCGCTCGACCAGTCTGGCCCCGGCAGCTGGAGCGCCATTGACAGCAGGCGAAGGTACTCCTCGCGCGGCAGCGCAGTCGCACCGAGCGATTCCAAGTGAGGCGTCAACCACTGCACATCCAGCAATCGGCCTTCGGGCCCCGCATCCCGGAGCAGATTGACCAGTGCCACCAGCGCGACCTTGG
>DATCXA010000497.1:0-4502 GCA_036566085.1 Propionibacteriaceae bacterium | reverse complement strand
CGAGGTCGGAGTCAGCATCTCCGGGACTGGCCGTCGGGAGCTCGATCTCGATGTCGACGAGATCGATCAAGGACAACGCGATCATCCTCAGGAACGACTTGGCGTCTCAACGTGTGGGATGTTGGTACGGACGGCGGTCTGGGGGCATCTCGACGGTCTTGACCCGGCCTTGCCGGTATTCCGGGACGGCGTCGACTTTGGCTGGCGTGCCCATCTCAACGGCTACAGCGTGGTGACCACGCCACGTGCCCAGGTCACTCACCGCCAGGTGGGCCGTGCCGGACTGCGTCCCCATGGCATTACGGGACGGAGGCCGGGCAAGGTTGACCGGCTGCTCGGCATGCTGGTCGTCGCCGGTCATGCCGAACCGAAATTACTCCCGCTGGTGTGGCTTCGCCTTGTCTGGAGCTGCCTGGCACGCGCGATCGGTTACTTGATCGGGAAGGTGCCCGGTCGAGCACTCGATGAGATGCTGGCTCTTGGGTCCTTCGTTGCTCATCCGCGTCGGCTCATGGCGTTGCGTAAGCGGACTGCGGCCATCGATCCCATGCCCGGGACAGAGGAAGTCGTCGAGTCGCTACGACCCCGATGGTGGAGCGGTCTGCGTGTTGGGCTTGACGCGCTGACTGGAGCTGCTTCGGAGCGCTATCGATCGTTGGCGGGTGACACCGATGTCGCCACACTTGACGAACTGACTGGTGACGACTTCAGTTCGGCAACCGATGAGCGGCCAAGGAACGTCTGGCTCAATCCAGTGGCGCTGACCGTGGCAGCTGCAATCGTCGCAAGTGTCATCGCCGCGCGCAGCTTGTTCGGCCGTGGCTCTCTGGTCGGGCCCGCATTGCTTCCTGCGCACCACAGCCTCCTCACCTTGTGGCACACAGTCGTGAGCGCGATCCCTGGGGCGCCTGCGCAAGTGACCCCGCCTTGGGTTGCGCTCACCGCACTCGGTTCAACTGTTCTCTTCGGCCAGCCGGAATGGTTGACCACATTGCTGATCTGTGGAGCGGTGCCGTTGTCGCTGCTGGCGGCGTATCCGGTGGTCCGACGGGTGATCAATGACCGCAGGTTGAGGCTTTGGGTGGCGGCGACGTACGCGCTGCTGCCAGTGCTACTTGGCGGCACAAATCAGGGCCGGCTCACGCTCAGTGTCGTGGCTATCGGCTTACCGCTGCTCGTCCTAGCGGCGCGCGGCCTGGTACTGCGCCGGACCCGGACTCCGGAGGCATGGCGTGGTGGATGGGGTGCCGGAGTAGTACTCGTGGCACTCATAGCCTTCGAGCCATCCATGATCATCTTCGCGCTGCTTGTCGGGATTCTGGGGGCCGTTGTGCTGCGCCGGACTCCACGGAAGATCGGGCGTATTGCTATCGCGCTCGGGGTGCCGCTGGTTGTGCTGCTGCCGTGGTGGCCCACTTTGATCTCTGCACCCGGACGCCTGTTCGTTGGACCTGACTCGGCATTGGATGGAGTGGCTGCTGCGCCGCTGACATGGCAGCTACTGCTCGGTCGCGGGCTGGGTCCGGGCTTGCCGCCCCTATGGGTTGGAGCAGTTGTCTTCAGCGTGATCTGGGTCGTTGCCCTCCTCGGACTCGCCCGGCGCCCAGCTCGACGTGCTGTGCTAGCAGCATGGGCAGCTGCACTGCTAGCTCTCGGCATGGCTGTCGTGTTGTCCAAGTTGGTGGTTTCCGTGCCCCCAGCTGGCACCGATGTGCGGCCTTGGGTCGGCAGCTATCTGCTGCTTGGTTTCGCTGCGCTCATCATCGGCGGTGGCATGGGACTTGACGGGGTCTCGTTAGACATGAAGGAGCGCAGCTTCAGCTGGCTGCAACCGGCCTCAGTATTGGCTGGCATCGCGGTCTGTCTGGTCAGTCTGGGTGGCGCCGCATGGTGGGTGCTGGCCGGCGCCCATGGCCCAATCGAGCGCACCCGGCTTAACGCGATTCCGCCGTACGTCATGAATGCCATGAAGGCCGACACTCGCCCGCGGCTGCTGGCCATCGATCTCTCTGATGGCTCAGCACGTTATGCCGTGCTGGCCGATGACTACATCAGGTTGGGTGATGCCGATCGTGGTTTCACGTTCGGCGGCTCGGTTGCGGCGCGTCAGCAGGTTGATGATCTTGTGGTACGCCTCGTCGCAGGCACGGCAGATGCAGACATCAATTCGCAGCTGACCAGTCTTGGGATCGGCTATCTGTGGGTCACGGGTGCGAACACCGATGTCCAGGCCAGGATCGACAACACGCCGGGACTGGGCACCGCCAGTGGGAACGATCGTGGGATCGTGTGGAAGCTGGAACCTCCGGTGGCTCGGACGGTGCTGGTGGATGGGCCGCAGCGGCTGCCTGTTGGCCAGTCGCCCGCATCGGTGCCCGCTGGGGCGGACCAGCGACAGCTTCAGATCGGTGAGTCCGCCGACATGCGGTGGCGTGCGGAGCTTGATGGTCAGACTCTGACGCCGGTGGCTGACGGCTGGCAGCAGGTGTTCACAGTGCCTGCCCGCGCGGGAACCGTGACTTATGTATTGCCGTCGGTCATGCCTTGGCTGCTGCCGGCTCAAGGTCTCGTGCTATTGGTGGCCGGCGTGCTCGCCGCACCAGCTATCCGGCGGCCCGAGGTGCGCGACCCGGCCAAGACGGCCCGGCGCGCCGCGACACTCTCGGAGCTGACCTGATGTCTGATCTTCGCCAGCGTGCATTCACCTCTCCTGGCCGCCGGGTCGCGGCGCTCGGCGCGGCGCTGGGCGCTGTCCTATTGCTCGTGGGTGGGGGCATGTTCTTCGGCCAGGAAGCGCCCGCGTCAAACGCGAATCACACGCCCTTGGTCGGCCGGACCACTACAGTCTGCACAACATCGGTTGCCCAGAAGGCGGCGCCAGCCGAGAAGACAGAAGTGTCGGCAGTCGCGGCCCACGAGGCGCCGGATCGCTCGGGCTTGCTCACCGGATCAACGCTTTCGTCCAAGCCGACCGACCTGAAGATCACCCAACAGGGGAAGGGCGACCAGCTGTCCCCGGTGACCTCACCCATCGTGGTCTCGGGTGAGGGCGCGATGGCGACGACCGGCAGCTCGGTGATCGTTAGCGATGTGATGGAGGGTTCCGGCGCCGGCCTGAGCGCGGCACCCTGCCTGGCGCCGGCGACTTTGCACTGGTTCTCCGGACTCAGCGCAACCGATGACGATCGTACGGATCTGATCTTGACCAATCCTGACGATGCTCAAGCTGAGGTTGATCTTCGGTTCTACGGCCAAAACGGCCGGGTTGCCGTGCCGGGCAGCTCTGGAGAGGTGATCAAAGGTCATGATTCTCGTACGGTTTCGCTGAACGGCCGGGTGCGCCCCGATGGCCCATTCAGTGTCGAGGTGCAGGCGACCCAGGGCCGCGTAACTGCAGTAGCCAAGCGGAGCCGGCGCGTCGTCGATTGGCAAATTCCGTCCGCCTTGCCCAGCCCGGTTGTCGTTATCCCGGGCATACCAGCTGATGCCGGCCTGCAACTGGTGGTCACTAATCCCAGCAACGCCCGAGCAACTGTCGGCGTACAGGTGCTTGGGTTCCAGGGACCTTATGAGCCGACCGGAGCGGAGTCACTTGACGTGCCACCCGAGAGCACCGCAACTGTCAGCCTGGAGAAGGGTCTGGGCGATGCGGCCGCAAGCATCAAGCTCACGAGCAACGTTCCGGTGACCGGTGCCGTTATCTCCACCAGCCAGCGCCGCGCAGCTGCCACCGATCTGGCGATCCAGTCCGCTGCCGTCCCGCTGATCGGGTCAGGTGTCAGCGCACTGGCCACCAGCAACATCGCCGAGAGCGAACTCGTCGTCAGCAACGCCGGAGAGGCCGATGCGCAGATCACCTTCGAGTTGATCAGCTACGACGGTGTGACCCTGCGAACTGGTGACATGCTGCTTGGACCCAACAGCACAGCAACCAGGCGCCTAGACTCGCCCACGCGTTCCTATGTCGTGGTCAAGGTGCCCACCGGGTCGTCGGTTTTTGGAGGCCTGGTGCTGACCCAACCAGACCGACGAGAGGTGTCTGGGCTGGCGACCATTCCGTTGAGCTCGCCTGATCTTGCTAGCCGGGCGCCAGCCACCAGAGCGGACTACTCAGTAGGACACTAGCGCCCTGAAAACGCATCGCGACTGAGTCGCCAGCGGTTGATTTCAGCGATGTCCCGCTTGCTGGTGTTGCGTTTCCAGGGCTGAGGATCCACAGCCGCGGCTTACTCCTCGTTGTTCATCCACAGATCTGCGGCACAGCGCGTGATTCGGGTGGTCTGTCCGCATCCTCTCCACGTGAATGCACATGAACAGCTCAATTCTCTACTGCGAGCTCGTGGCGGTCTGGTTGTCCGACGTGATCATCCGGAGCTTGCTGGCTCGTTCGACTGGCTACTGCGAGAAGGGAGGCTGGCTACCGTACTGCCCGGCGTCTATGTCGCTCCCGCAATTGCAGAGAGCTGGCAAACCCGTGCCCGGGCGCTGTGTCTCCGCCACCA
>DATCXA010000495.1:0-2963 GCA_036566085.1 Propionibacteriaceae bacterium | reverse complement strand
TGGTGGCGGAGGGACGCTCCAATGGTGAGATTGGTACGGCGTTGTTCATCAGCACGAAGACCGCCAGCGTGCATGTCTCAAACATCTTGGCCAAGCTCGGCGTTAGCGGACGTGGCGAGGCCGCTGCAATCGCTCACCGGATTGGGCTCACTGCTTTGCCAGAGTCCAGTTAACCAATAACGCACCTGGATTTGACAAATCGGTGCTGGATCTCAGGCCCGATGTACCCGGCCCGTGAAGCTGATCACTTCATGCACGTCGTCGTTCGCGTCCACGATGAAGGTCACTTTGTTTAGCTCCTTCCAGGGAACAGCAAACCCGACAGTCGCAACGTCTTCGTCCTTCGGTTTGATCTTGCCCTTGAAGCCGCTCTGCAGCTCATTGGTTTTGTCGATGATGATCTGGGCATCGTTGTCGTCGCCGTACTTGGCGCCGATCAAGACGCCCTTGGCGTCGTACGGCTTCTTGGTGTTGTTCTCGATGCGGACCGACGCGATCACGATCTGACCATTGGTGGCTTCGGCGCCGCGATCGGTCTTGGCCGCCTTGTCTGCGACGGTGCCTGCGATCTCGATCACCAGTCCGTCGTCGAACTCGGCTCCGTCGTCGAGCTTGAACTGTTGCCCCTTCGGCACCTCCGCTGGTGTCGCGGCTCCCGTTGCATTGGAGCTTGCACTGGCAGTCGAGCTGGCCATCGATTCGACCGGCGCTGGCTCACCACTGCTGCTAGCAGTCACGCTGGACTCGGGTTGGGTGGCCGGCTCCCCGCCGCATGCGGCTAGGGCAAGCAGTAGGCCGATGAGTGCCCCCGAGAGTCGCCTCATAGACCGACACCGTACCGGCCGCCCTACGGTCGAAGTTTTCGTCCTGTCCGAGACTCGGACCGCCAAGCGACCTCGACTCTGCCGCTATGGTGGACGCGTGAAGTGGAAGGTGGTAGTCGCCGTCGGGGCAATCGCCGGAGGCGCATTGTGGTTCGTACGCCGCAGGTCCCGGCGAGCAGAAGCTGATGCCGAACTGTGGGCCGAAGCCACCGACCCCATCGCCCGATTCGGCGATTCCTGACTCTCTCTAACGCCGACTTGTCAGAATCTGAGCACCAAATATGGTGCGGAGATTCTGACAACTCAGTGTTTGGTGAACATCTCGGTGACCTCATCCGGGAGCCCACCCTCAATAAGCAGCGTCACCAGATCACCGGCTTGCAGCTTGGTGTCCCCATGTACGGGCAGCAGCACCCCGTCTCGAACGACGATGCTGATCCAGATCTCACTGCCCATCTCGGCGACTTCCGCCACGGTCCGACCTTCGACCGAAGATCCTGCCTCGACGCCGACCTGATGGGCGGTGTCAGGTTCGGCCTGGAGGCGTACGCCGACCGCCCAGGGCTCAGGTCTGACGGGCTGCATCGGTATCCCTAACCGCTGCGCAATCAGTGGAGCCAGGCTGCCCTGGACGACAACCGAGAAGATCACCACTACGACGACAATTCCGTACAGTCGTTGGGCATCCGGCAGCTTCGCGGCGAGGATCAGCTCGCCGAGCAAGATCGGCACTGCTCCCTTGAGCCCGGCAAACAGCACAAACACCCGCTCGCCACGATCGAGCTCAGCGGGCAGCAGGCAGAGACCAACCGCGAGTGGCCGGATCACTACCGCCAGCGCCAGGCCAAGAATGAGCCCGGGCAGCCAGACATCCATTCGCGCCAAGACTCTTAAGTCGATGGTGAGTCCTAAGACCACGAATGCCACGATCTCGGCGAGCCCAGCCAAGGCGGCGTGAAACCGTTCGATCTCGTGCTGATAGGGGGCGCGACGGTTGCCGATCACGATCCCGGCCACAAAAACGGCCAAGAAGCCTGATCCATGCAGCAGCGTCGTCACTCCGTAAAGCAGCAGCACACTGGCGAGCGTGCGCAGCGGATACAAGGCCTCGCTGGGCAGCGAAACCCGGCGCATAAACCAGAGCAAGGCGAGGCCGCCAGCGACACCAGCCGCCAATCCAATCGTCATTTGAAGCAGGAAATCCGCTGCCACCCGGCCAAAGGCGACTCCGTTGACGCCGCCAACAGCCAGCAGCCCACCCATCAAAGCGATCCCGACCGGATCGTTCGCTCCGGACTCGCCTTCCAAGATCGTGCCGCTGCGGCCGGCGATCTCCTGCTGCCCGAGCACTGAGAACACCACCGCGGGATCGGTCGGAGATACCGCTGTCGCGACCAGCAGAGCGACGTACCAGGCCAGCCCGAACGCCAGGTGTAGTAGCACCCCACCGGCGGCCGCGGTCAGAAATGTACCGAGGACGCCAACAATGATGATCAATCCGAGGGCAGGTCGGAGTCGCACCCAGCCGATGTGCCGGCCGCCATTGAACAAGATCAAAACGAGTGCCACCGAGACGATCTGCTGGACAGTGTCGTCCTGCGGTGTTGGGACGCCGGGCACAATCAGCGCGCCGATTGCGGCAGCTGCGAGCATCCACACCGGCGCCGGAATGCGAAGTCGTGTCGACAGCCGATTGACGAGGACCCCGGCAAGGACGACGGCGCTGGTCAGCGCGATGACTAAGGCGAACCGGGCCGTGTCGGACACGTAGACATTCTTCAGACTTGTGAGCGTCTCAGCGGGTTTGGGCACAGCCAATCAGCAACGGCGTTCGGAATCGTTGGGCACACTGATGAATGCACCCAAGGCGCGCAAACCTGGATGCATGACCTCACCGACTCAGCCTGCTCACGTTGCTTCAACGAGTGCTGCGAAACGCGATGCCACGACCAGTCCAATACGTCGCATCGGCTGGCCGTCTGATTGGCGCGGCGATCATCGCTGTCATCTTGATCATTGCCGGTATGCTGCTCACCAGGCTGCGGCGTTCCTCCCAGGCCGGTATTCAGGCGTCGCGGCCGGCGCCCTCTTCGCGTACGCCTGGCATGCGTTTATCTCGCCTCCGGCGTTCGACTCCGC
>DATCXA010000494.1:0-4053 GCA_036566085.1 Propionibacteriaceae bacterium | reverse complement strand
GAAACTGGAAAGGGTAGTCTCAGTTGCGGTGCCCTCATTGGATTCAGCCATGCTGAGGGCCAGCGGGCTCGAAACCCAGCCACCTGGCTCGGCGGGCAAGCTGTCACGTCCCGCAACGGTGAAGCTGCTGGCGTTGCCACCGGCGAGTGCTGCGCACCGTTGGTTCGACAGCGTGGTCACGAGGAGCGGATTCTGTGCCAGCGGAACGATCTTGCCGCTCGCTGGCGAGATGGGCGATTGGATCGAGATGGTACCTTGCTGGCCGAACTGCGAGGAGGCCGAGATGGCGCTGGCCGAATCCGGTAAAAGCAGATTCGTCGTGATGAGGATGTTTCCGCCGGGGCCGAAGACGGAGTTAGCCAGGATCTGACTGTTCTGCAAAATCACAAGTTCTGGGTCGATGTTCACGCTCCCTCCGCCGCCGGTGCCATCCAGGACTGAGGCACTGATCATACTGTCGGCTAGTTCCACCGAGCCGCTCGGGGTGGTCATGATTTTGATCGCCCCGCCGCTCGCCTTGGTGGCCTCCGTGGTGACCGAGCTATCCGACATAGCGAATAGGTTGTTGGCGTTGATCTGGATATTCCCCGCGTCTCCCTGGCCGGTGCTTTTCGCGGAGATTACCGATCCGCCGCTGAGCATGATGTGATGATCAGCCGACATCGTGATGTGGCCGCCCGGCTGGCTGCCGGCGGTGACGGCTGCGGAAATGGTCGAGCCAACGAGGGTGATGTCGGTCGCAGACAAGGCGATGGGCCCACCAGCGCCAGCATTGGATTCGGTCGTGATGGTGGTCCGGTTAAGCGTGATCGCGGTAGCAAGGGACCCGGCGCCACCGACTCCTTGAATGGAGACGCTCCCAGCATTCCCGGTGGTGACCGCACTGCCGGTGCTGTTGCTGGTCATGATGGCGTTGTCGGCCGAGAACGTGCCGACGTTGAAGGCAATGTTCCCCGCGGGCGCGGCACCAGACGAGGAAGCCGAGATCACGCCGAACGTGGGCCAGAGTCGGGATGTTTGAACAGTCAGGACCACCGAATCAGCGGTCAGCGTGATCGCGCTGGGCAGGGTGACTGCCGTTCCGCCTGCGACGGACGTGGTGATCGCTGTATTGCGGAGCGTCACCTGGCTGGCGGCATCCGTGGACTCTGGGCCCGTTCCTGAGATGGTCACCGTTCCCGCCCGCCCGGCTGTGGGGCCGGGGTTGTCGCTTGCGCTGGCGAAGAACACATGGCCAACTTCCATCGGTGTCCCGTCCGGCTTCACATTCGTCTGCAGCGTGCCGACGTTGAACGCCACATTCCCCGCGGGCGCGGCACCCGCCGACGCCGCTAAAATCCCGGTTTCCCCAAGGGACGCGTCAAATCCAGGAGTTCCCGTCTCAGCGGTAAGGACCAGGGTCTTCGCCGTGATCGTGGTGGCCGCGGGAGTTGTGGCTGCTGTGCCACCGAGCACTGTCGTGGTAATAAACGTCTTGTCGAGAGCGACCAGGGTGGCGGCATCCGTGGGTTCCGGGGCGGGCCCTGAGATGGTCACAGTTCCCGCCGGGCCGCCGGTGTTGTCGCGGCTTTGGCTCACGGTGTTGAGGAACACTCCTCCTGCGCCTTTGATCGGTGTCCCATCCGGCTTCACATCCGCCTGCAGCGTATTGACGTTGAGCGCAATATTCCCCGCGGGAGCTGCACCGGCGGAGACCGCCTCGATGATGACTTTCTGTCCGACGTTCACCGGATCCGTGGCCGTGCCGAGGGCCAGCGAGTCTGCGGTGATGATGATCGAGGCTCGAGTCGTGTCGGCCGTCCCGCCAAACACCTTCGTGGAGAGAGTGGTATCGTTGAGGCTGATACTTTTCGCCGCGCTTCCCGGACCATTGACGCCTTGAATGGTGATCATGCCTGCGGGACCAGCCTCTGCATTCGAGCCCGTGCTATTACTGGCAATCAGCACTCCAACCTCATGAGCCACTGGAGCGTTGAAGGTATCTTCCGGGTGAGCATTGATGCGATTGAGGCCTCCTGCCGTGGTCAGATTATCCACGTTGAAGGTTATGTCGCCGGCGGGCGCTGTGCCCTGAGTATGTGCCGTGATTTGCGTCCCATTACCGAGGGCAACGGTGTCTGCCGTGATCGCAATGGTGCTGGGAGTATTGTGCAGGTCAATCCCACCTCCCGGTCCATTAACACTTGTAGCCGTTATCGAGGCACTGTCCATCACGAACTGACCGCCAAGGATTCGCACCGTGCCGGCCGCGTTGGCCGAGATATCGAGTGTCGAACCTCCAGACAGAGTCATATTTCCCATAGTGGTGAAAGACTGCCCGTTGAGGTTAGACGCAGGCTGCAGAGTGGCATGCAGAACTTCTCCTGGCGTGGAGACGCTGGCCAAATTGATCTGCCCACCTGGAGCCGTTAGCCGTGCCGGCTGGACCGTTTCATTGTCGAGAGAGCCGGACTGAATCGTAATATTTCCTCCCAAGAGCGAGATGCCAGTTCCTTCCGTTACCGTAAACTGACTCCCTTGAATCGTAATGGCCCCTGGATTTGAACCGAGGAAGCCGAAGGCAGCTACCGGCGCGACGTTCAGCAACGCATCTGCCACTGCGTTCGGTATAGCGTTGAAGCGCACCCCATCGGCAAGGCGCAGATAGTCTGCAGAGGTAAACGCCACCATGCCTCCCACGTTGACGGTCGCGTTCGGTCCGAACAAGAATCCGGCCGGATTCATCAGGAACAGATTCGCGGCGCCGAAGTTCGTGGTGTGAATCGCGCCGAAAATGTTGGAGATGTTTCCGCCCGTGACCCGGCCTAAGATGTTTGAGGTGGGGAGCCCGGCGGCGAGGGGATTGCCGGCAAGATCCGCCGATCCTGCATTGAGGAAGTTCGCAACGTTGTTGTTGGGAACATTGAAATCCCCGAAGCTGTGAAACAAATTGGTTCCCCCGCCGGGTCTCGTTCCGCCGGTGATGTCGTACTGAGTCTTGCCGTTTACGGAGATCGGACCAGCGACGTTTGTATTGAGTCCGGAAGGGGTAATGGGAGGGCCGGCAGCGTAGCCCGGTACGCTCATGACAGAAACAAGCAGGCACGCGAGCGAGATGCAACACCAAGTATATCGTTCGCACAGTCGAGGAAGCAGAGTGGCCTGGATACCTATCGTCCTCGTAGGAGTCATTGAAGTAACTGCGCGGTCAATCAGATCAGGAAGCACCTTACGCAAGCGGTCATGAGGCACAGCCGTCCGACGAGTCCACCGCAAAACTCTGCGTCAAGAAACCAGGCGGCGAGATCTTCCGTAGCGAGAGCAGCGGAGACCCTCCCGCCCTTTCGCTGAAACTGGAAAAGGCAGTCTCAGTCGCTGGGCCTTCGTTAGATTCAGCCATGCTGAGGGCCAGCGGGCTCGAAACCCAGCCACCTGGTTCGGCGGGTAAACTATCGCGTCCCGCAACCGTGAAGCTGCTGGCGTTGCCGCCAGCGAGCGCTGCACAGCGTTGGCTGACGAGTGCGGTTGCGATCAGCGGCTTCTGTCCGAGAGGCACGAGCTTGCCACTGGCCGGCGAAGCGGGTGATTGAATGGTAACGGTGCCTTGTTGGCCGAATTGCGAGGAAGCCGAGATCCGACTGGTTGGATCCTGCAGCAGCAGGTTGGTCGTAATAAAAATATTGCCCCCTGGGCCAGACTCGGCATCTGCAGTGATCTGACTGTTTTGCAAGATGACAAACTGCGGATCGATGTCCACACTTCCGCCGCCGCCAGTACCGTCGAGCACCGAGGCGCTGATCGTGCTATTGGTCATCTGCACGGTGCCAGCGGGAGTGGTCGTGATCTTGATCGCGCCGCCGCTCGCCTGATTGGCCTCGGTTGTCACTGTGCTATTCGTCATGGTGAATTGATTGCCGGCGTTGATATTGATGTTGCCCGCATTTCCAGTCCCCGTGCTGCTTGACGAGATGCTTGATCCATTGGTCATGGTCACTGACTGACTGGTCAGGAGGTTGATATCGCCACCCCGCCGGGTTCCTGTTGATTCTGTGAAGATCCCGCTACCGACCCCAT
>DATCXA010000486.1:0-2619 GCA_036566085.1 Propionibacteriaceae bacterium | reverse complement strand
TTGGGGTGGCCGGTGTGATCCTCGCCGCCGTCGTCGGCGCGTACGTGGCGCGGTCCAGTCTGCGTCCGGTACGCGAGCTGTCTGCAGCGGTGGAACACGTCAGTGTCACCAAGGAGCTGACGCCGATCACGATCAATGCGTCTGCCGGCGATATCGCGGTGCTCGCCGAGTCGTTCAACCAGATGTTGCAGTCATTGGCCTCATCACGGGAACGACAGGCTCGGCTGATCGCCGATGCCGGTCACGAACTTCGTACACCGCTGACCAGCCTGCGTACCAACATCGAGTTGTTGGCCGCGGATGCCGAGAGCGGCATGCTGAAGCAGAAAGATCGAATCGCCATCCTGGCCGATGTCAAGGCTCAGCTAGTGGAGTTCACTGAGCTCATTGGTGATCTTGTGCAGCTCGCGCGTGACGAAACAGCCTCGACACCAGAGGCGCTGGACTTCCGCAATGTGGTCAATGCGGCGCTCGACCGGGTACGACGGCGGGCGCATGGACTGATCTTCGACGTTGAGTTGAACCCGTTCTACGTCGTTGGAGACTCCGACACGCTGGAGCGTGCGATCACCAATCTGTTGGATAACGCAGTGAAGTGGAGCCCGCCGAACGGCACTATCCGGGTGCAGCTGGAAGGTGATCGGCTGCGGGTAGCTGATCAGGGTCCGGGCATCTCTGACGCCGACATGCCGTTCATCTTCGATCGGTTCTACCGTGGCGACACGGCGCGGCAGACCTCGGGGACCGGGCTTGGCCTGTCGATCGTCGCCCAGACAGTTGCCCAGCATGGTGGCTGGGTGACGGCAGGTCGATCAGCCCAGGGTGGGGCCGAATTCACCGTTCAGTTGCCGGGAGCCACGAGCCTCGAAGCGATCACACAACCCATCCCTGACACGGGCTCTCCTCGCAAAGTGGTCGAAAACGACAGGGCTGAATCGATCCAGGGCGGTCGCTTATGACCACTTTCATCGAAGGGCTGAACGGCGACAGTCCGCGCACAGGCCGAGCAGGGCAGCATGATGCGGCTCGACCAGGAAACCGACCTCGCGATCGGCCCTAGCGATCAAGGCATCCAGCGCGTCGGCCGGTATGTCGATCACCGCTTGGCAGTTGGTGCACTGCAGATGCGCATGCGTTGTCGCGGTCTGGCCACTGGGCGTAGGTACGGCTAGGTGGTAGACCGTGGCCGAGCCTCCGACATGTGTGTGGGTCACTAGTCCGAGATCACCAAGTGTGGACAAAGCGCGATAAACCGTGGCCCGATGAACTCCGGGCGCCGATGCCTCGGCACGGGCAACGATCTCGTCGGCGGCCAGATGCTCGTCGGTGCCATCGAGTACCTCGATGACGGCGTGACGGGCTCGGGTCACCCGCTCGCGCTGGTCGCGGAGCAGTTCCAGCGCCGCCTGGACGCGGGGCGACGAACCTGATTCGTCCGACGTCCTTCTCCTCGCTTGCACCTCTTGATTCTCTCGCCATCGGCAATCTGCGCCAGCCAACTCCGACATAGATGCGATAATGTCGCATCTGGCATGTTAGCCCGTCATCGGCTACCGAGGAGACTGCGATGTCTGATACTGAGCTGCCGACCCGGCCAAGTGCCGCCAGCTGGACCCGCAAGATCTCACCAGCGGGGTGGCGGTCGATTACCGGCATGAGCGCGTTCATCTTGTTGCTGCACCTCGTCGGGTGGGGTGTCCTCATCGGGTTCGTCGCCCCGCACCGATATCAGATTGCTGCCGGCCAGGTGCTTGGCATCGGACTTGGGCTGACCGCGTACACACTCGGCATGCGGCATGCCTTCGACGCCGACCACATTGCCGCGATCGACAACACCACACGCAAGCTGATGTCTGACGGTCGGCGGCCGGTCTCGGTCGGCTTCTGGTTCTCCCTTGGACACTCCACCATCGTCTTCGGACTGGTTGCGTTGCTCGCTTTAGGCGTACGCGCCTTGGCCGGGCAAGTCGAAGACGAGTCCTCGCTGCTGCAGCAGGTCACTGGCGTGGTAGGGACCGCGGTGTCCGGAATATTCCTCTACATCATTGGGATCATCAACTTCGTGATCTTGATCGGCATTATCAAGGTATTCCGCCGGATGCGGCAGGGCGCATACGACGAGAAGTCGCTTGAGGAGCAGTTGAACAGCCGCGGTTTCATGAACAAGATCCTGGCTGGCGCGACGAAGACAGTGAGCAAGCCGTGGCGGATGTATCCGATCGGCGTCCTGTTCGGACTCGGTTTCGACACAGCCACGGAGGTTGGCCTACTGGTGCTTGCCGGTGGTGCCGCGGCCTTGGCCTTGCCTTGGTACGCGATCTTGACCTTGCCGATCTTGTTCGCAGCAGGAATGTGCTTGCTGGACACCATCGACGGCTGCTTCATGAACTTCGCCTACGGGTGGGCCTTTTCCAGGCCGGTCCGCAAGGTCTACTACAACATCACTGTGACGGGGCTCTCGGTAGCCGTGGCCTTGATCATCGGCAGCATCGAGCTGATCTCCATCCTGACCGAGAAGATTGGCATCACGTCGGGGCCGTTAGTCGCTATTGCGAACCTGAACCTGGACCTCGTCGGTTACACCATCGTCGCGCTGTTCGTGATCACCTGGCTGCTTGC
>DATCXA010000483.1:0-2391 GCA_036566085.1 Propionibacteriaceae bacterium | reverse complement strand
GGCCGCGGCTGGGAGCGTAATTACCCACGAGCCCGCTGGTGGAGCGCTTGCTGGAGTCCAGGTTCATCCGGGCATGGTCGCCCTAGGCCTCGTCGTCGGCCTGTTCGCGGGCGGTGCGGTGAGCGGGCATGCTCTGGAGTACCTGGCCTGGCGAAACTCGACGTCTTTCAACGTCACCGATCCGGGGTTCGGGCTAGATGTCGGGTTCTTTGTTTTCGACTATCCGTGGTGGCGGTTGGTTTTGTCGTTCGCCTTCGCAGCATTCGTTTTCAGTGCGATTGTCGCGGCCATCGTCCACTACATGATGGGTGGGCTGCGGTTCAGCGGCCCACGTCGCCGCGGGAGTCGTGCCGCTCAAGCTCACCTCTCGCCCGGCGGCACGGTAGTGGCCCAGCCGCGGGATGACATCGACTACGTGCGCATTCCGTCAAGGCGGTCGTCGACGCGTACGACGGCAGCGTCAAGCTGTATGCCTGGGACGACAGCGATCCTGTGCTGAAAGCCTGGTCTCAGGCGTTTCCGGGCGTCGTGCAGCCGAAGTCGGCGATCTCGCAAGATCTCCTGGACCATCTGCGCTACCCGCAGGACTTCTTCAAGGTGCAGCGGCAGATCCTGGCCCGCTATCACATGACGAACCCGGACAACTGGTATCAGCGGTCGAGTTTGTGGGACGTGCCGAACGACCCGGTGGCCGGCGCGTCTGCCCAGACCAAGGAGCCGCCGTTTTCCCTCGCGCCCATCAGGAGCCGTCCGAGCGGCCGCCACTTCGCGGCGTTGACGATCACCTTGCCACAGCCGGGCAGGATCTTGTAGGCCAGCTCGTCCTGGATCAGCGGCGGATTCTCATTCTGATCGACAGCGACGATGACCATGGGGCCAAGAGCGGTGTTGGTGGAAGGCTTCTTCACGCGTACTCCGATCCAGGAACGGTCAGCACGACGCCGACCAGACTTCCCGGCACACCGATGCACACCGTACCCCGATCCCGGATCATGGTATGTGCGGACAGATCAGTCGCCGGTGCTCTGTCGTCACCGCTGCTCGAGCCGCGCGTCTCGCACCTCCGGCGATCTGATGTTTTGCCACTCTCCTGCTTTAATCTGGCGGACCGCCGACGAGGCCCGGAGTAGAGAAGGATCATCCTGACACTGCCCGCGTGATCTCGATCGGTACCCAAAGGATCTCCCGGAGCCTGTTGCCAAGCGGGTCGTGGTGACCATCGGGTAGTGAGGCCCAGTACGGATGTTGAGGGGAGGTTAGACCCATTGTGCTGTCAGCCGCGATCGACCTCATTGGCCGCCGGTTTCGCCAGCCGGCGGGACCCAGAGCCGGCAACAGATGCCTCAGGCCGCTGACTATCGAGTTCGTTTTCGGTCAGCGCTGCCCCAGACACGTTCTGCCGCGTCGGAGAAGTCGGTCATGGCTCGGGCAACCGCTGCTCGACGGTTTCTTGGGATCTGATCAACGACGCGGCGGAGGTCGCGTCGACGTCGTTCGGTGACGGTACGCACAGTGCGCCGCCCCGAGTTGGTCAGGGTGAGGGAAATCTCCCGACGATCGGTGGTCGGGATGCTGCGTTGCACCAGGCCGGCGTCGATGAGCCGGTCGACCATCCGGGTTGCTGTGGACGGCGCGACGTCAAGAGCGGCCGCGAGCCCGCGCAGGTTCGTCTGGCCTGCCTCGAGTACGACGAGCATCCGAAACTGCGGCAGAGTGACTCCGCCGACGCCGGCAATCGATCTCGCCGCGAGCGCCACCAAGGCTCGCGAGGACTGCAAGACGGCATCGACGAGATCCTCCGTTGCCTGATCATCGGACACGGTCACAGCATTTTGGCGACCCGACTGGCCGGCTTCACGCATCCGATGCGACACGAGACCCTCCTCGGCCCTGACCATAGCAGATGTTTGCATCAGCTAACTATTGCATTGCAGTACCTAACTGTTGCATTATGCAAGAGTTAGCACTACAGACGCGAGAAGGTAGCGTGACACCGCATCGGTGCGGCAAGGTGGGGCGATTCCTGCTTCGGCTACCAACGCACCTCTATGACTGGCACATCGGCTGGTTGTTCGACAGTCGCCTGCCGTGCCTGACGCACGTCGGGCGCAACTCCGGGCGCCATTACCAGACCGTGCTCGAGGTCGTCGGCATTGACCCGGCAACCGGCGAGGTCATCGTCATGTCAGGCTTCGGGCGCTCCGCCGACTGGTTTCGAAATCTCCAGGCTGCACCTGCGGAAGAGATCGCTATCAGCCGCCGCTGCTTCCGGCCGCAACACCGGATCCTCGATGAGACCGAGGCGGTTGCTGTTCTCGCTGACTACGAGCGACGGAACCGGCTCATCACTCCGATCATCCGGCGCGGCCTCGGCTGGCTGGTCGGATGCCT
>DATCXA010000480.1:0-5719 GCA_036566085.1 Propionibacteriaceae bacterium | reverse complement strand
CCTGCTGGTCACCGTGCGAGTGGTGCAGGGCCTGGCGTTCGGCGCCGAGTGGGGCGGCGCGATCCTGATGGTCTTCGAACACGCCCCGTGGCGCAAACGCGGCCTGTACACCGGCATCACCCAGGCCGGTTTCCCGGTCGGTTTGCTGCTGGCAAACCTTGCGTTCCTGGCCAGCGTGCCGCTGGGGGGATCATGGGCCTGGCGGGTGCCGTTCCTGCTCAGAGCGATACTGATCGTCGTCGGCATCATTATCCGGCTCAAGATCGATGAGTCACCCGAGTTCGAGGAGCTCAAGGAGGAAGGCGGAATCTCCAAGAACCCGCTGGTAGAGGTGATACGTGACGACTGGCGCAACCTGCTGCGCGCGTTCTGCCTGCGCATCGCCGAGACCGCCGGCTACGCGGTATCGGTCACCTTCATTCTGTCGTACATCAGCCTCAACAAGATCGCCGGCAGGCCGGTGACCCTCACCGCGCTTCTCATCGCGGCCGCCATAGGAATCTTCGCCACCGTGGGTTGGGGTGCACTGACCGACCGGGTCGGCCGGCGTCCGGTCTACCTGTTTGGATGCGCGGTGATGGTCGTCTGGGGGATTCCGCTATTCCTCACGGTCAATACCCGCACGGCTGTCCTGATCGTCTTGGCCTTCATCGTCAGCTACGCCATCTGCCAGAACTCACTCGCCGGCGTGCAGGGCGCCTGGTTCTCCGAGCTGTTCGACGCCAAGACCCGCACCAGCGGTGCGTCGTTGTCTTACCAGTTCTCAGCGGTCGTCTCCGGCTTTACCCCGCTGCTCGCCACGGCCCTCTACGGTCGGTACGGCTGGATCGCCCCCGCACTCCTGTTCAGCTTCTACGGGCTCCTGGGCCTGGTCGCGGCCCTGGTCACCAAGGACACCTGGGGTCCGACAGAGCGGGACGAGGTAGCACGACTGGAACGCGAAGTGGAGCGGGAGCGGGCCGAGGGCCGCCTGGTCATTCCGGAGCATGCCTCCTGGGCGCACCGGCCCGAGCTGACCAGTTAGGAAGGCCCAATTAGAAAGGCCCAGTTAGAAAGGCCCAGTTAGAAAGGCAGGGGGATGACATCCACCACCGACCAGCGCACTGAGCGACTTGCCGCGCTGCGCCACTCGGCGTACCGGATCCGGCGCAACGCCTTGGACATGGGCGAGGTACAGGGCCAGGGCTACGTCGGCCAGGCGCTCGGGGTCGCCGACGTCCTCGCCGTGGCGTACATGGACCAGCTGCGGTACCGCGCCGATGACCCGCACTGGGAAGGTCGAGACCGGTTCCTGCTCTCGATCGGGCACTACGCCATCGCCCTGTACGCCGCTCTGGCCGAGGCGGGGATCATCCCGCTCGCCGAACTGCAAACCTACGGCTCGGATGGCAGCCGGCTACCTATGTCGGGGATGGCGTCCTACACCCCCGGTATGGAGATCTCCGGGGGATCCCTTGGTCACGGGCTCACTGTCGCAACCGGGATGGCGCTCGGGTTGCGGTATCGGGGGAATGACGCCCGGGTGTACAACTTGCTCTCCGACGGCGAGCTGAATGAAGGCTCCACTTGGGAGGCCGCCCAGGTCTGCGCGCATTACGGCTTGGACAAGCTGACCGCGATTGTTGACGTCAACGCTTTGCAGGCCGACGGCCCGACTGCAGATGTACTCCACACCGAACCGATCACCGATAAGTGGCAGGCATTCGGCTGGTACGCCGCACGTGTTGATGGCAACGACGTAGAGGCACTCGTGGCGGGCTTCGAGGAGATAAGGAACCACCCCGGCTCGCCGTCGGTGCTGATCTGCGACACCCGCATCGGTCGCGGCGTACCGCTGCTGGAAACCCGGGAGAAGGCGCACTTCATGCGCGTCGACGCCGATGAATGGCAAATCGCCCGCGACCAGCTCGAGGAAGGCTTCCGCGGATGAACACCCAGACCACTACCCCCAAGCTCACTACCTCGGCGATGATCGCTTCGTTTGCCGACCCGGGTCAAAAGACCGCCAGCGCCCCGTTCGGCCACGCGCTCGCCCGGCTGGCCGACGAACGCCCCGAGATCGTCGGGCTTTCCGCCGATCTGGCCAAGTACACCGACATGCACATCTTCCGCGACGCGCACCCGGATCGGTTCTTCCAGATCGGCATGGCCGAGCAGGCGCTACTCGGCGCCGCCGCCGGCATGGCCGAGGTGGGATTGGTGCCGTTCGCGTCCACGTACGCGGTCTTCGCCACCCGACGCGCGTACGACTTCCTATGTCTCGACATCGCCGAGCCGGCGCTCAATGTCAATGTCGTCGGCGGGCTGCCCGGGCTGACCACTGGATACGGCCCCAGCCACCAGGCGACCGAGGACCTGGCGATTCTCCGCGGCATGCCAAACCTGACCATCGTCGATCCGTGTGACTCGGTAGACATCGAACAGGCGGTGCCAGCATTGGCCGCGCATCCCGGACCCACCTATATGCGGCTACTGCGCGGCAAGGTACCCACCGTGCTGGACGAGTACGACTACCGCTTCGAACTGGGCAAGGCCGCCGAGCTGCGCACCGGCCGCGACGTGGTGCTGATCTCTACCGGGTTGATGACCATGCGAGCTCTGGCAGCCGCCAAGCGGCTCGAGGCGGACCACGTTGACGTGGCGGTGCTGCACGTTCCGACCATCAAACCCCTTGACACGCAGGCCATTCTGCGGACCGCCGACACCGACCGGCTTATCGTCACCCTCGAAAACCACACCATCGTCGGCGGCCTCGCCGAATCCGTGGCCGCCACACTGGCCTTCGCTGGAAGGGGCCGGCGCATCGCGCCCATCGGGCTGCCCGATGAGTTCCTCGCGGCCGGCGCCCTCCCGACACTGCACGACCGGTACGGACTGTCGACCGACGAGGTCATCGCTCGAATCAAGATCGAGTTGGGCGCCACGGCCCGCGGCCATGGACCATGGGCCGCCGAGGACGAACCACCCACCGCATGACACCAGACAATGACATACAGACAGTGACACACAGACAATGACCATCGACTCCCGACTCGGCTGCTCAACCATCTCGTTTCGGCGTTGGCCGCTGCCGGCGGCATTAGCGGAGATCAAGGCGCAAGGCTTCGGCGAGACTGACCTTGGTTCCCTACCCGGAGTCTGCGATCACATCCCGATCCCGCTGCCCGCGGACCGTGTCGAGGCGCTTGCCGAACAGGTCCTCGACAGCGGCGTGAAGGTTCGGCTGATCAACGCTGACGTCGCCGACATGGATGACCCAGATCTAGACGGAGCCGAGATGCAGCGCCGTCTGGGGACCCTGGTTGACCTGGCCCGGGGCGTCGGTACATCCACGATCATGCTGCCGTGCGGCCGACAGGGCACCGAGCCACGGACCGAGTTGTCCCGTGACATTGACACGGTCGCGCGAACCCTCACCGCAGCCGCCGATTTCGTCAACGCTGCGGGCGTCAACCTGCTCGTGGAGGCACCCCATTCGCGGCGGCTGTGCGCCAACATCGAGCGATCCGTGATGCTGTACGACGCACTTGGGGACGCACCGGTCGGAGCCGTACTGGACTTCAGCCACGTCGTGGCAAGCGGTGACGACGAGGTCGAGGCGGTTCGCCGCCTCGACGGGCGAATCGGGCACGTGCATCTCCGTGATGCCGTCCTCGGCGACATCAACTTGAGCATTGGACGCGGCAAGGTGAACTTCCCCGCCGCCATCGATGCGCTCATCGCCAGCGGATACCAGGGCCACTACAGCCTGGAGCTGGAAACTCACGACATTTCCGACGCCGAGCGGCCGGCCGAAGCCGGCCGCGCCGGCCGCTACATCACATCCCTACTACAGCGCTGACCAGACACTTTGGAGGTAGCCATGCCCGTGTCCGACAAGACCGCCATCATCACTGGAGCCGGCTCGAAGCGCGGCATCGGCCGCGCCACCGCGCATGCCATGGCCGCGGCCGGCTGGAACGTCGCCATCCTCGACCTTGACGAGCCCAGCGCAAAGGAAGCTGCTGACGAGGTCGCCGAGCGAGGCCGAGTGCAGACAGCTGGCATCGGCTGCGACGTGACGGACGAGGCGTCGGTGGAGGCAGCGCTCGCTGCCCTCGACGGATCGATGCCTCCCGTCGGAGCATTGATCAACAACGCCGGCATCACCTCCCCAACCCAGTTCCTTGACGTCACCGGGGAAGAGTGGGACCGCATCTTCGCTGTCAACGTCCGCGGCTCCTACAACATCACCCGCCGCGTCGCGCCGGCCATGGTGGACCGCGGTTTCGGTCGCATCGTGTTTCTGTCCTCAGTCTCAGCCGAGCGGGGTGGCGGGGTATTCGGTGCTGTAGCGTACTCGGCGGCGAAGGCCGCGGAGCTCGGATTCGCCCGGGCGCTGGCCCGAGAGCTGGGGCCGAACGGTGTCACAGTCAACTCCGTCGCCCCCGGCTTCATTGAAACCGACATCAGCGGCGGGGCGCTCACCGGCGAGCGTAAGGCGCAGCTTGTCGCACAGATCCCGGTCGGCCGCGGGGGCAACGTTAATGATGTTGCCGACCTCATCACCTTCCTTTGCCGCGAAGAGTCCGGCTACATCACGGGCGTCACCTACGACGTCAACGGCGGCGCGCACATCCACTAGGCATGTGTTGTAGTCACGGTTCGCAGCTGGTGATCGGTTTCAAGCCCACCATTCGCCTCAAGACCCTCCACATATGCCTCTAGGTCCCCGACACGCACCCTGGCAGCGCCCTCCACATGGACCAATGGCAGCCGACCGGCGGAAATCAGCCGCTCGATTGTGCGCAAGGAGACACCGAGCTGCTCGGCGGCGTCCCTTTTGGTTACGAGCAATCGTCTAGGCACGGCCGAGGGAGCGGACGCGGCGCCGGGCGTTGGCCCAACCTGGGCAGCCCTGACGCGATCGGCCAGGAAAGTAATGAGATCCTCGATCTGGGCTGGCACTCGGCCGCCTTCTGCGCGTAACTGGCGGTGATACCGAGATAACGCGATGACCAAGTGGGCGATGAGCTCGGCGGGTGTTGCGTCGCAACTGTTTCCGTTCAGCGCTTGCGCCCTGCCACGCATATGAGTCGGCATTGGCTCCCGCCGATTAGCCGACGATGACTGCAGGCTCTTATCTAGCGTCACACGTCGAGGGCTTTGGCCCGGATCGCTGAAGTCAGTCACGGAAATACCCCAGTGCAACTTGTCGGTAGTCAATTGTTAACAGTTACCTGTTGGCAAATAGTTTAAATCCTCATAGATCTCGCTGTCAACGGGTCACAATCAACACTCGGCAGTTAGCCGTTGGCTGTTGACGGCATGCGGTAAGGTCGCCACATACGTGGGAGGGATCGACGATGGCTTCGCAGCCACTGACCAGCTTGGACCGCAGTACTTTGCGCGAGCGGTCGCTCGAGGCACTTCGTAGTGCGATCACCTCAGGCGAGTACCGTCCAGGGAGTCACCTTGGTGAAGAGGAGCTGGCCGGCCGGCTTGGAGTGAGTCGCGGCACGGTCCGCGAGGCGCTCCGGCACCTACAGCAGGAGGGGTTAGTCACCGCTGGAGCGCGCGGGATGCTGCGGGTGAACAGTCTCTCCCCCACTGAAATCCGGGAGCTCTTCCAGGTACGTGGAGCGCTGGAAGGACTGGCGGTCACGCTGATCATCGACTCGCCGCAGCGGAATGCCGCGGTAGTGAGACTGCGCGAGGCGCTATCGGATCTCGACGACTC
>DATCXA010000470.1:0-3981 GCA_036566085.1 Propionibacteriaceae bacterium | reverse complement strand
GCCGCACATCGATTCCTCGCCGCCGTCGTCAGTCAGCGCGGTCCAATAATGATCAACCTCGGCCTGGTCCTGGCACGGCACTTGGAACGAAATCGACTCGTTGAAGGTGAACTCAGGGCCACCGTTGAGGGCGACGAACCTGCTGCCGTTCAAAATGAAGTCGACGGTCATGGTTTGGCCGGCCCGATCGGTGCTGCCGGGGTACGGGGTCACCTTGCCGACACTCGAGTCCGGAAAGATTGAGGTGTAGAACTTCGCGGCCTCTTCACCTCGAGTGTCAAACCAGAGACATGTGGTGAATGCGTCCATTGCTGGCTCCTTTCTTGACGCCTATAGCTGATTGCACAGCGGCGATCATCACTGTGTAGACCCTTCGAGCAACCGAAACTCATCGCTCATACTGGCACCCGAATCTCTAGCACTAGGTTGAGGCAATGAAGATCACCTTCGTGCAAGGCGACATCACCGACCAAGACGTCGATGCCATTGTCAACGCGGCCAATCACACCCTGCTTGGCGGCGGCGGGGTCGATGGAGCAATTCATCGCCGCGGAGGACCCGAGATTCTGGCTGAGTGCAAAAAGCTCCGGCAGGAGCAGTATCCCGACGGCCTACCCACAGGTCAGGCCGTTGCAACTACAGCGGGGCGGCTCAAGGCCGACTGGGTGATCCACACCGTCGGGCCGACGTACGCCAAGTCCAAGGACAAGTCTCAGCTGCTTGCCGACTGCTTCCGCAACTCGCTTGCCGTCGCGGATGAACTCCGCGCGGCGACGGTCGCCTTTCCCGCGATCTCGACCGGCGTCTACCGTTGGCCGGTCGACGATGCCGCTCGGATAGCGCTGGAGACGGTACGGGCAACCGACACGCGCGTAGCCGAAGTCAGATTCGTTCTTTTCGATCAGCGGGCGTACGACGCATTCACCGCTCAGGCACCCGGCGAGGGATAGCTCCGGGAACCGCCCTATTGCCGCATTCAGCGGCCAGTGCGAACCTAGACCCGTGCGTACTCTGCTCAACATCATTTGGTTCGTCTTCAGTGGCTTCTGGCTCTGGCTGGCGTACATGCTGGCTGGGATCATCTGCTGCGTTCTGATCATCACGATTCCATGGGGCATTGCCTCCTTCCGCATGGCGACCTACGCCGCTTGGCCATTTGGCCGTGAGCTGGTGGACAAGCCAAACGCGGGGATCTTCTCATTCCTCGGCAATGTGATCTGGGTTATTGTCGCGGGCTGGTGGTTGGCGTTGACTCATATCGCTACTGGAATCTTGCTCTGTCTGACGATCATTGGCATTCCTATGGCGATCGCGAACTTCAAGCTGATCGAGGTGTCCCTGATGCCGTTGGGCAAGCAGATTGTCCGCAAGCCCACACGCTCAATTCAGCTGCCAGTCGAGCGTCCAGCACCTACCGGCGAACCTTTTCAAACGCCGTAATCGCCTGGTCAAGATCATCCCGCGAGTGCGCGGCGGACATTTGAGTCCGAATTCGGGCCTTGCCCCGCGGTACCACGGGGAATGAGAACGCACGCACGTAGATGCCTTCGGCCAGCAGTCGATCGGCCATTGCAGCCGCCTCGACTGCGTCTCCAATCATGATCGGCACGATCGGATGATCAGATTCGGGAATTTCGAAGCCACGTGCGACCATCTCTGAGCGGAAGTACGCCGTGTTCTCACGCAGTCGCTGCAGCAGCTCACCGGATGTCTCGAGCAGATCAAGCATCGCAATGCCCGCAGCCGCGATGGATGGCGCCAGCGAGTTGGAGAACAGGTACGGCCGGGAACGTTGCCTAAGCATCTCCACGATTTCCTTGTGCGCTGCGGCATAGCCGCCACTCGCACCACCCAGCGCCTTCCCGAGAGTCCCGGTCACGATGTCGACCCGACCCTGAACGCCAAACAGTTCCGGCGTCCCGGCGCCGGTGGTTCCAATAAAACCCACGGCGTGGGAATCGTCCACCATGACCAGCGCGCGGTACCGCTCGGCAAGCTCCACGATGGCATCGAGCGGCGCGACGTAGCCGTCCATTGAGAAGACTCCATCGGTTGCAATAAGCCGGTGTCGGGCACCTTGCGACTCCTGCAATTTCGCTTCCAGGTCGGCCATGTCCCTGTTGGCATAGCGCAGCCGGGTGGCCTTGCAGAGTCGTACTCCGTCGATGATGCTTGCATGGTTGAGCTCGTCGGAAATGACGGCATCCTCGGGCCCAAATAGCGTCTCAAAAAGGCCACCGTTCGCATCGAAGCATGATGAGTACAAGATCGCGTCTTCGGTGCCGAGGAAGTGTGAGATGCGGCGCTCCAGCTCCTTGTGAATCTCGGCTGTGCCGCAGATGAAGCGTACCGATGCCATGCCGAAACCCCAGCGTTCCAGCCCCTGCTGAGCGGCGGTGATCATGGCTGGATGATCAGCTAGGCCTAGATAATTATTGGCGCAGAAGTTGAGCAGCCACTGGTCCCCCACGGCGATGCGGGCGGACTGTGGCGTACTGATTGCTGCCTCAGCCTTGTAGAGCCCTTCGGTCCTGATTGTCTCAAGATCATTAGCGAGTTGCTCCTGGAGCGTGGCATACATGATCGTTAGTTCCTATCCTTCCCAATTCATGATCACCTTTCCGCCGACGCAGGAACGCGCGACGGCGAAGGCTAGCTCGTACTCGGTGTAGTGGAAACGATCCGTGATCACCCCAGAGATGTCGAGCCCACTCTCCAGCAGCACCGACATCTCGTACCAGGTCTCATACATCTCACGGCCGTAGATGCCCTTGATGGTCAGCATCTTCAACACAATCGCGGCAACATCGACACTGATCTCCGACGAAGGTATGCCGAGGACGGCGATCCTGCCGCCATGAGTCATTTGGGTGATCATGTCGCGAAGCGCGGCCGAGCTGCCCGACATCTCGAGGCCGACATCGAATCCTTCCCGCATCTTGAGTTCGCGCTGCGCGTCGGCCATGTCTTCGCGGTCGATATTCACCGCTCGGGTAACACCGAGCTTGCTCGCCAGAGCTAGCCGCTCGTCACTGTGATCGGTGATCACTACGTGTCGGGCGCCGGCATGTTTGCTGATCATCGCCGCCATGATGCCGATCGGCCCAGCTCCGGTAACTAAGACGTCCTCTCCGAGCATCGGAAACGCCAACGCCGTGTGCACTGCATTGCCAAACGGATCGAAAATCGCAGCGACCTCTGGATCGATGGGTTCCCGGTGCACCCAGGCGTTACTGGACGGCAGTGCGACGTACTCCGCGAAGGCGCCGTTGAGGTGGACGCCGATAGATCGAGTGTGAATGCAGAGATGGCGCCGGCCGGCGAGGCAGTTGCGACATCGACCACAGACCAGGTGGCCTTCACCGCTCACCAGATCACCGACGGCGACATCGGTAACGCCAGAACCAAGCTCAACCACCTCGCCGGAGAATTCATGGCCGATGGTCACTGGCGGTTTCAGGGTCTTCTGAGCCCAGTCGTCCCAAGACTCAATGTGCAGATCGGTGCCGCAGATGCCTGTTGCTTTTACTCTCACGAGCACGTCGCCTGCTTCGACTGTCGGAACCGGAATGTCGACGAGCTCTAGCCCTGGTCCGGGCTGCGTCTTCACAAGGGCTTTCACCAGCTGCCTCCCACATCGCCACACTGCCACACCGTGACGACGGGCTAAATGGGAGGACTTTGTCGTGCCCGAGCGGTTTCCGTCCGTTGCCGCGAGCGCGTCGGATGGCGCGACCAGCGCCCGTGCGCGAGCAGTAAAGGCCCCATTGCACGAGCGTCGGAAGGGCGCCGGCGACGAGTGCAGGAGCGATGAGCAAACACACATCGCAAGCGCAGTCAGCTCCGTACACGAACCTGTGTTTGCCAAGCGCGACGAACACGTCGGCGACCAGCGCCCGTGCGCGAGCGCAACCCAACAAATGGGTGAAGCTCCGGTCAAGTATGAGTTGACCGGAGCTTCGTAGCCACTTGCGAACCGAA
>DATCXA010000466.1:0-3530 GCA_036566085.1 Propionibacteriaceae bacterium | reverse complement strand
CAGTTGACTACACCGTAAAGATCGAGTCCTTCCAGAGCGGCGCGCACGCTGTCTTCCGATGTCACGTCGAATGCAAGCGTTTGCACGCCCGTTTCAGCTGCGAGGGTGCTCAGACCCTCCTCTGACTGTCCGCTCGCGATCACATCTGCTCCGGCAGTCATGAGCTGCCGAACGGTCTCGCCACCAATGCCGCCTGTGGCGCCAGTCACCAGGACCGGTCTGTGGTTGAAGTCGATCACCGCTCCACCCTCCCACTAAGAGACTTTTGTAGCTGAGCCCTTTGGGAGCTTTGATCAGAGGGTCGCAAGGTTCAACCGATCAGTCCAAGCCTGCTGCGGCAAGCTCCTCGGCCCAGCGGCTCGCGTCCTCCGCCGAGGGTCGCTTCCCCTCGAGGCTGGCCGCGGCGAACCGGGCAGCGAGGCGAGTTGCCCGCCTAATGCCCGTTCCTTGTGCAATCCCGTAGAGGAGTCCGGCGCTGGCGGCATCGCCCGCTCCGGTTGTGCTGACGATGCGCATTGGTGCAGCCGCCGGTACCCACTCCGCTGTCGAGCTCCACGTAGACCGGACTGACGAGAGAGCGGCCCCGGCTACCGCGAGCCGATCGGCGCCGGAACTGACCGCGTACGCTCCTCGCGCACCCGCCGAGACCACGGCGACGGCGCATCCATCCTCTACCAGACGACGGGCACACTCCTCGACGAGATCGTCGTTGGACGTTCGGGTGATGGCGAGCGCCGAGGTCAGGTCGTCGATGCTCGGAGTGGCGATGTCGACGTAGGGCATGATCCGGGCGAAGACTCGCCGCCAGTCCACATCGGCGGCCCTGGACTGCCGATCCACCACGGCCAGGTCGATTGATGTCGTGGTTTGTCGACTGCGGGCCTCCTGCAGCAGATTGAGGAGGGGCGCAGCGTCATCGACCAGCAGCCCCGGCAGCAGCGGTGGATAACCGAGATGAAGGATGTCCACTCCGTCCAGGTTCACCTCATGACCTGTGAACACCGCGTTGGCGCCGGAGTGATGCCAGAACGTCCGATCATGATCAGGCAGTTGCAAAACGATGGTGTACGAAGTGGCTGCTTCTGCTGTGGTGGTGACGTCATCAAGGTCCACTCGGTGTTCGGCCAGTAAACGACGGGCGATCTCACCCAGCGGGTCGTTGCCGAGCCTCGAACAGACGCGGGTCGGCACCCCTGCCGCCGCGAGGGCGAGTCCGGTATTCGCCACACATCCGCCGAGCGTGAACTGTGCCGAGCCAATCTCGTAGAGCTGGCCCGGCACTAGCTCGGGAACACCGGTGAGCTCGGGGGTGATGTCGATGCAAAGATGCCCGGCGACGAGTACCGAGTGCCCAGCCATCAGCCGCCCACCCGTACGACCTCGCCTGTCTCGTGCGATTGGATCGCCGCGCGGTAGATCGCATGCGTGAGGGCGGCCTCATCCGGTGTGGCGCAACCGAACCGCCCCCCTAGAGCTCCCTCTCGCTCAGCCAGGAACACGGCCAACATCTGCAGGATGGCGTCGGAAAAGCCGGACTCAAAGTTCGGGCCGGTCACCGTCTGCCACACCGACTGACTGCCGGCGTCGACGGAGGACCAGACTTGTTCACGGCTACCGCCGGGCACGTCGACCACTGAGAAGATCTCCACCCGCTTCGGGTTCTTGGTCGAGAATCGCACCCCGCCGTCCAGCCCCAGCGCTTCGAACTCCCACGTGTTCTTCTCTCCCGGGGCGATCCGCTTCATCTCGGTCGTCAACGGGAACGAGTAACCATCCGTGCTCACCCACCCGTGCAGGACCGCGTTATCCCAGGTGTCGCAGCGCTCCCGGCCTCCGTTCGGGGTGGGTCGTTCGGTCACGATGTCCTGCAGCACCCCAAAGATCCGCTCTGGCGTCCAGCCAAGTCGCAACGGCACATGCCACACGTGCAGCCCAAGATCGTTCATGACGCCGGCCTCGCCGCAGTATCGTGCCTGCCGCTTCCAGTTGATCGGCTTGTTGACATCGAGGTCACCGGCGTGCAGAAACGCGCAGCGGGCCTCGATGATCCGGCCCAGAGCGCCGGACCGCACGTAGTTCACGGCTGCCTGAGCGCCTGGAAAAAACGGAAACTCACTGGCGCACCGCACGAATGACTGGGGGTTGGCCGCTGCGGCCGCCACGATCGCCTCTGCGGCGGACGCATCGATGCCGAACGGCTTCTCGGCGAGCAGGCTCTTGCCCGCCTGGATGGTGTCGACGTAGAGCTGCCGATGCAGGTCGTGACGTACGGCGATGTAGAGCACATCAATCGAATCGTCGCCCAGGAGGTCGGTGTAGTCCGTTACCTTCCGGGTCACCGTCGGTATCTGGTCGAACCAGTCCAGGGCTGTCGGGTTGATGTCGCAGACAGCCACGAGCTGTGGACCTACCGGGTGATCGATCAGTGCGGGCCAACGCTGCAGCGCCGCGGCGATCTCTCGTCCCATGAGTCCGCCGCCCACGATGGCCACGTTCACGATCTTGGTCACTACGCTTCTCCCACCAAGCGCATGGCGTCGTCGACACTGGCCTTGTCGTGGAGCACCGCCATCAGCGCTCGGGTGATTCCGGACGGGTTTTCGTGCTGCACCACGTTCCGGCCGTACACGATGCCGCGGGCGCCCTGGGCAAGCACCGCTGCCGTCCGCTCGAGCAGAGTGCGGTCGTCGACGCGTCCGCCGCCGCGTACCAGGACGGGAACGTCGCCAGCGACCTCGATCACCTTGTGATAGTCCTCAACGTTGTCGGTCGGGTCGGCCTTGATCATATCGGCACCCAGCTCCCTGGCCTGGCGGACCAGGGTCATGATCTTGTCGGTGTCCCCATCGACCGTGTATCCGCCTCCCGCGACGGCATTGTCCTTCATCACCAGCGGTTCGATCATCAGCGGCATGGCGTATTTGGTGGCCTCGGCCCGCAGTGCCATGATCGAGCGGATGGTGGCCTCCCGGATCTCCGGCCTCCCCGGCAACTGCATGAGGTTGGCGCAGATCGCCACCGCGTCCAGACGGACAGCTTCCTCGATCGCATTCGGGATGTGGTGGCTGAACAGGTGCTCATCCAGCGGGTTCCCGTAGACGTTCGCGACATCACTTCTCAGGACCAGGGCAGGCTTCTGCTTTCCCGGAACGGCCTGCAGGAGGGGGGCGTGGCCCAATGTCAGCTGTACGGCATCTGGATTGGCCGCTATCAAGGTCCGAACCACAACATCCATGTCCTCGATGCCGGTCAAGAAGGATCGCTCACCGAAGAAGCCGTGATCCACAGCCACGTCGAGAGCTCGCCCGGATTCCGGGTTGAACAGGCGGTTCAGGCGGTAGATAGACATGCGACAACCTCGATCCTGGAGAACGTTCTTCAATAAGACAGCACGGGCATTATCAAGTAACGGGGACTGCCAGTCGCTCGACCTCTCGCGGAGTCGGATCATCACAACCGGCGCAAACCGCCCGGCCCCTCGAGCCTGCTCCAGCGCATCGCTAGACCCTCCGCCGGCCGTAGGCGCGGCC
>DATCXA010000458.1:0-8574 GCA_036566085.1 Propionibacteriaceae bacterium | reverse complement strand
GCTGCTTCTGCGTCACCCCGACCACGATGTACCGAGCTGTCTCATCTCCTGTCACCGCTCGACAACGCTACTGGTTCCATCGCAGTAGGGCGGCTACTGGAGCACCTCCCATCGTGGCGGCTGTCGCGACGGCAATATCAGCATCAGTCATGCAGGCCGCGGCAATGAGAGCCTGATCGGCGCGCACCTCATCGGTCGGAGTGCTGGCCCCAAGAGCCAAGCCCGGATGGTCGCCGGGTCGCAATGTGAAATCGGCTGCAGCCTCCGGATCAACCATGAGTTGATCAACTTGGCCGCGTACCAAGGCATCAGCAACGTCGCGAACACCTAAGGCGACAGACTCGCCGCGTCCCATGCGCTCCTTGAGCTCATGAACCAGCCTGAGCTGTCTGCTGACAACCGCATCTCTGAGTGCCGACTCAACATCGGCTGCCAGGGCGTCGTCGCCACCATCCACAGGCCGACCAGATCGATCGAGGACTCGTACTTCGGCCGAAATCTTGTCGGGCAGCTGTTCGGTGACCTGACTGCGCGAATGCTCGTCGCCGGCCAGAATCACAAGATCGGGCCCGTTGCGCATCTGCCGCTCGATCTCTGCTGCGACCTCAGCGGCATTCCGAGCCCAGATCGTCTCGGCGGAGCGCTGCCAGTTGAGGTGCGACCAGCCACCACCGCGTACCTTGTGCTCGTACTTCGACGGCTCGCCCACCGATGCCTCATGCTCCGGACTCATATCGTCTGCGGAGTATGTGGTGACATCGCCTCCTTCATGATCAACTAGAGCCAGCACGAATGGCAGCTGTTGGGTAGCATCTCGCAACCAGGCTGCAATGTCGGGAAGTGGGCTCCAGGTGGCTACCGGCTGCGCATGGTGACTACGTGTCAGCTCATCGAGCAGGACTCCGCGTGCTGTCGCCACCACGCAGCGGCTGATGGGCGCTGGCTGACCGGTGCTCTGACCCAGCCGTTCCTCGAGGGTCTCGAGCACTTCAGAGGGTGCGCCCTGTGTAGCAAGTTCCTCGCGCACGCCGCGTACGGCAAGTTCAACGATCCGGTCGCCCTGCTCTTGGTCTCGACTCACCTCGAGATAAGCACTCGCGAAGGGACCGGGGTCGGCGTAGATGGATGCCAAACGATCACTCTTCATAACTGTGGTGGTACCCATGCTGGCCGCCCGCAAATCGATGGCTCGAGGTTGCCGGACTACAGCGCCTCACCGAGCACGGTAACGAGCTGATCGAAGACACCAGGTGAGCCAGCGATGATGCGACCACCGCCGAGGACGCTGCCCTCGCCGAGATAGTCGCTCACACGGGCGCCAGCGGATGTACAGACGCCGATTGCACCAAGGCAGTCCCAGGAATTGATGTGGGCCTCCAGATATCCGATCAGCCGGCCGCATGCGACGTCGCAGAGTCCCAGTGCGCCAGAACCGCTGCGAACGTACATTCCACCGGCACGAAGCAGTCGGTCCAGCACTGGAACCACCTGTTCTGGGCGAAGTCGGGGATTACAGCCGACGTAGGTGAGGCCGTCAACTACTGACGTCGCCACGCGTGGAGCAATCGGCCGCCCATTGAGTTCAGCGCTTCGCCCCATGCCGCCGGTGAACAGCTCGGCCGCTGCCGGATTGTTGACCATGCCGAGCTGAACTACGTTCGATCGAACGTAGGCGATCGAGATGCACCAGGTGCGGAGACCGCTGAGGAACGGCTGCGTCCCATCAATCGGGTCGACAACCCAGATTCCGGAGTCGTCGCCGGCACTTACCCGCCCTGTTTCTTCGCCGAGGTAGGCATCGCTGGGGTAACGCGAAAGCAGCCGTTCCTTGATCAAGTTCTCGACGGCAAGATCGGCTTCGGAAACCATGTCCCGGGCACCTTTGCTCATGATCGACAGGCCAGTTAGGTTCCCGAAGTACTGCAGCGCAAGATCACCTGCCTCGATGATCAAGTCCTTGGCAAAGTCGAAGCGTTCTTGTTCGTTCCGTGCTTGCATGATCATCATCTCCACAGCCAGGCGGCGCCTCGTACGCCGCTGGAGTCACCGTGTAATGCCCTAGTCATCGGCGTGTAAAAGCAGGGTGAAAATGTTTCCTCGGCCAGCTTCACAGGCAAATCGTCATAGAGCTCGTCGATATTGGCCATGCCACCGCCGAATACCAAGATGTCGGGATCGAGGGTATTGACCACCAGCGACAGTCCGCGAGCCACCCGATCGACGTACCGAATCCAGACCAGCTTGGCGAGTCGATCACCGTCTCTCATGCGAGTCACAATCTCGGCGGGGGCAAGCGGCTGGGACGGTCCTAGATCGATGCTGGCATGCTCGTGATAGTCGCGGGCAAACGACCAGCCCGACACCCACCGCTCCAGGCAGCCATACCGACCGCAGTAACACGACGGGCCAGGAATTTCGGTGACATCCGGTCGCGGCAGCGGATTGTGACCCCACTCGCCAGCGCTGTTGTTCGGCCCATGATGTGCCCGACCGGCCATGGCGATTCCGGCCCCGGCGCCCGAACCCAAGATCACAGCAAAGACCACGTCATGACCAGCGCCGGCGCCGTCGACGGCCTCAGAGACGGCAAAGCAGTCGGCGTCATTGGCGATCCGAACTTCTCGCTTCAGCGCTCGGCGTAGATCCGCTTCAACTGGCTTTCCGTTGAGCCATGTGGAACTCGCGCCTTTGGCTATTCCGGTACGCGGGTCCACTGATCCAGGAATTCCCACACCAACGGTTCCCGCTGCGCCTGCCTTGGCTTCGACTCTGCTGACGAGCGTGGCGATGGTGGCCAGGCAGCCGTCATAGTCAGACCGCGGTGTCGCTTCCCGCAATCGTGCAATAGGTTGCCCGTCGTCGGCGATTGCAATGGCTTCGATCTTGGTGCCGCCCCAATCGACCCCAACCAGCATGATGATCGCCGCCTTTCCGGACGAGGAGACATACCGTGGAGCTTTACGAGGTCATGCGCACAACTTCAGCAGTGCGTCAGTTCACGAATGACCCACTGCCAGACGAGATTCTCTACACCATTCTCGACAATGCGCGCTTCGCTCCTAGCGGCGGTAATCGGCAAGGTACCCGGATCGTGATCATTCGCGATCGCGTCACCAGGCAGGCGCTGGTAGACCTGACGATTCCTGGCGCAAAGAAGTATGTTGCCCAGCGGCAGGCCGGCGAGAATCCTTGGAACACCATCAATCCAAGCCGCGTATCCGACGATGAGATCGCGGCGACCGACGTTCCTGAGAGTTTCACGACTCCGCTATTGGAGGCGGCGGTTGTTCTTGTCGTGTGCGTTGATCTGCGGAGGGTGGCTGCACTCGACAAAGAACTCGATCGCGTTGGCATCGTTGGAGGCGCTTCGGTTTATCCGCTCGTGTGGAACATCTTGCTCGCGGCGAGAAACGAGGGTTTCGGCGGAACCATTACGACAATGGCGGTGGCCGAAGAGCCCCGGATACGGCAACTGCTAGGTATCCCGGATACTTACGCCGTTGCCTGCGTCGTTCCGCTGGGCAAACCTGCTCACCAGCCTCGCAAGCTATCGCGGCTCGAGGTTGCGGAGCTGACCAGACTCGAGCACTGGCGGGGCGGACCTCTCACGTCGGGCTGAACACCACATTCCAATCCCACGTATTGCCTGGGTGCGACCCTAGGGCCGACCATGAGATATGGCTGACTACCCCAACGCCGAGCCCATTCGCCAGGCGTTCGACGCATTCGCCCGTGGCGACATGGCGACCATGCAATCGCTGGTTGCCGAGGACACCGTCTGGCATATCCCCGGCCGTGGACCACTAGCTGGTGATCATCATGGCCGGGACGCTGTGTTCGAGATGTTCGGCCGATTGGTGCAGGCATCGGAGGGGACTTTCGACCAGCGGCTGCTTGACGTGCTGACCAGCGAGGACCATGCCGTCGCATTGACGCAAGCCACCGCCCGTCGCGGTGATCATAACTACAAAGGCCAGGACGCATGGATCTTCGAGCTGCGCGACGGGCAGATCGCCGAGGCCTGGTGGCGCCCCGAGGATGTCTACGCCGCCGACGAGTTCTGGACGTAAGTTCCCTGATTGACTCCAGCCCTGGAAGCCGACCTGGATGCCGTACTTGACTTACTGATCGGCGGCCTCCGCAGATCTGGCGACAGTTCTGTCCCAACGCGAGAAGACGGCTAAGGCTTCGGCGTCGGACGGCACCGCCAATACGTTCTCTTCGATGAATTCGGTGAGTCTCGGGTATTCCGGCGCGGCCGAGCGGAAGGTCTCCGCAGTTACCTCGGCGTCGTATCCGGTGCGGCGGAGTGTGACGTCGGGCCCGAGCAGTGCCCAAAACGCGCCTCGTCTGCCGTACGGCATCCCCACACTCCCCGGATTGACGAAACGACGGCGATCGGCAAGCCGGTCAAACGGCATGTGCGTGTGGCCGAGCACGACCAGCGGCTCCTCAGTCTCGGCGAAGGCGGCCTGGTAGCGCTCGACCGGTGAATCGACCAGTACGATCTCGGTGTCGCTGCGCGTAGTGGCGTGGCAGAAACGCACCTGGCCAAGGCCGGATACCTCGATCGCGATCGACAATGGCAAATCGGCGAGCAGGTCCCGATGTCTCGGGTCAAGTCGGGAGGTGCAGTATTCGGTCGGCACGCGCGCCGCTTCAGACAAGTCCGGATTGAGTGCGCCGTCATATGCAGCGACCAACTCCCGATCTGCGTTGCCACGCACCCAGATCGCGCGTTCGCCGAGTTCGGCGAGTCTGTCCAAGGTCTCCGCGGGCATGGGTCCGGTCGCTAGATCACCATTCAGCACGATTGCATCCACGCCAGCCGCGTCGATGTCGTCAAGGACCGCGTCGAGTGCAGCCAAGTTGCCGTGGATGTCAGCCAGCACCGCGACCCGCATGAGTACCTCTTTCGGTTTCGTTTCGATCACATGCTGCGATGATCGCGACCATCCCACGCCGGAAGTGCTCACGATCGACTGGCGCCAGAGCCGAGAGGACAGATTCGAGTTCAGCCGTCACCTCGCCATGGAACGCGGTTGCTGCTCGCCGACCGGCCTCAGTCAGAGTTACATGCCATGCGCGCCGGTCGCCGTGCACCGGTGTTCGCTTGGCCAGGCCGCGGCGCTCGACTCTGTCCACGAGACCAGTGAGCGCAGCCTTTTCCACACCGAAGCACCGCGCGAGTTCTGCCATTCCTTTGGGACCCTCAGCCAACATGCACAGCAGCCTGGCCTGAACGGGCGTCAGGTCATGGCGCTCGGAGATCCGCGCATAGCGGAATTGCACCAAGCCGGAAAGTTGGATAAGCCCGCTGGTGGCGTCGATCGGCGCATCATCCGCGGCGTTCCAAGCTTGCGTGCGGTCTTTCACGAAGCTACGGTACATGAGGAAGATAGTTAATAGCACGTACAGTATGCGTAGTGAACAGCCTCCGAGGAGTCTTGCAATGTCCTTCACCGAAGAAGAGATCGGCTACCTACGGAGCCAGCGGCTGGCCCGTATCGCCACCGTTGCTGGTGACGGCCAGCCGGACGTGATGCCAGTGGGATACCAGTTCGACGGGGAGTACTTCTATGTCGGCGGCATGAATCCCGCGAAGACACGGAAGTTTCGCAATGTGCGCTCCGGGAACACGAGCGTCGCTCTGATCATCGACGATTTGGTATCCGTCAATCCGTGGACGGTCCGGGGCTTGCGGATCTATGGCAGCGCTGAACTCGTCTCCCGGAAGGAGGGCCAGTTCGGGCCGGGTCAGTACATGCGGATTACGCCCACTGTTTCGTGGAGCTGGAACCTAGAGGGACGTCCGACGACACACGACCGGCCGGTCGTCTACCGGCGGGTCGTCCACGAAGCTGCGGTCAAGCCGGCCTAGACGCGTAGAGACAGAGAGGAAGCTCACGATGACTGATAACGGACACGTGCTCGTTATTGGCGGTACCGGAATGCTCGGCGGACAGGTGGTTAGTGAACTGCTCGCCCGCGGCAAACGGGTGCGTGCGCTGGTACGGCCGACGTCAGACGCCAAACGCCTCGAGAGCAATGGCGTTGAGATTGCACGCGGCGACATGATGGACCCCGCTTCGCTGCTGCAGGCGATGGACGGTGCGGATGCTGTAGTCAGCACAGCGGCCGGGTATACCCGGCACAGTAAAGGTGACACTGACGAGATTGACATCATCGGCAACCGGAATCTGGCTGATGCGGCACGTCGGGCGGGTGTCAATCGATTCGTCTTGACGAGCATCCTGACCTGTGATCAGACGCCGCAGGTCCCTCACTTCTGGCACAAGAAGCTCGCCGAGGACCGACTGGAAGAGCTGGGCGTGCCGTTCGTCGCGCTCCGGCCCGGCGCGTTCCTCGACATGATCATCCAGATGGGTGGTGACCCGTTCACCAAGCGCCGGCTTATGTGGTTCGGCTCCCCGACGATCCCGCTTAGCTTTGTGCTCACCCAGGACTTGGCCGGCTATCTCGCCGACGCTGTCGACGCCCCCGGTGTGGACGGGCAGCGTATCGATATCGGCTGGGACCGGCCCGTCAGCATGGAGAAGATCGCACAGATTTCCGGACGGCTGCTCGGCGAGAAGGTCCGATTGTGGAGCGTTCCGGCCCCGTTGATCAACACGGCAGGGGCGGTGGTGGGCAAGTTCAATCCCATGATCAAGGACATGACCGCAATGATGCGCTGGTTCCAGACCGGCCAGTACGTCGCTGATACGACGCGGCAGCGCGAGGTGTTTGGCCAGGTGCCCACCGCGGAGGATGCGATCGGCAGGCTGATACGCAGCCTGGGACACACCGTCACCGCGGAAGCATCGCCGGGGACTTAATGCCAAAAGACTAGTAAGACGCGCACCCGAACGAGCGACACGCGGAGTGTGACGACGGCCGGGGGCGGTGCCGCCCGATACGATTTCGCTGTCGCCGAGTCGGACGGGGAGCGTTGAAGTGGAGCTGATGCTCGTTGCGCTTCAGTCCAGTCCTGACGGCGCCCTCATCGTGGCTATCTTGATCATCATCCTTCTCGGTTGGGGTCTGTCCCGCTAATGGTCCGGATGTGATCGTCAGCCTCGGCTAACCCCACAGCTTCGTCGTATGCCTTGATTGCGCGCTTCGTCGCGGTCATCCGCCAGGCCTCCTCGAGGAGCTCAAAGACCTCTGCGGGGTCAGCGAGCTCGAGGCGGACTCTCACCCACGCGGAGGAATTCGTTGACCATCCCGCCTCGTACACTGCGGGCGCGGTCGCCAGCAGGGCCTCGCGCTCATCGTGGTGGACCTTGATCATTGCCCGGTTCTCCGGGTGGTTGATCCAGGCGAAGCCCTTGCGTTTGAACGTGATGTTGGTCCAGTGATCGCCCTCCTTGAGAACCACCTCAGGGAGCGCGGTCGACATCTCGAGGAGCTTCGAGGAGGAAAGAACCCTCGGTTTGCCCATGCCCGTGATCTTGCCACCAGGGTCCGACGACTTAGCGGGTTCCGTCGGCTTGCGGAGTCCGGGGCCGGCCGGTCAGGGATGCAGCAGCATCATGCCGACCAGCACGGCGAGAGTCACGAAGGCGATCACGAAAAGTAGGACGAGGTGGCGCGCGTGGCTGGCCGGCTCGACCGGCGGTTCTGGCTTGTCAGGCAGCTCTGGCAGGTCGGCGGTCAGTGCGGCGAGCTCGTCCAGGGTCGCCGCAGCAAGGGCTGCGGTGCTGCGCTGGTCGAATTCGTCCAGGTTGAGCCGGCCCACGGCGGTGTGTCGCTCCAGTGCCCGCAGGACGGCGTCGCGGTCGTCGTCCGACGCCCGCAGTGCTCGCTCCGGCATGGCGTGAGCGTACTCGACAATCCGATTCTTCCGATCGCTCACGGCGTATCCGATATGCCGCTAGGTTGTTGCAGCCGATCGACGGGGATAGGGGAACCATGGCTTCAGGCAAACAGCTCATCATCGAGCGCATTCTGCGCGACCGCGCGGGGATTTGGGATCAGATCATCGCGGAGCGTGACCTGCCCAAACTGATCGGGCGGATGCTGCTCACCTCCGCGATCAGCCTGGCGGTCTACGGCGCGGTGCTAGGTGCCTCGAACGGCTGGCTCCAGGCGCTCGTGTCGACAGTCAAGCTCCCGTTGCTGTTCCTCGCCACGCTGGCAATCTGCCTGCCCACGCTGTACTTGTTCAACCTGGTCTTCGGCGCCCGGCTGTCGGTTCTGCAGGCCTGCGCCCTGATCATGGTGGCGATCACGGTGACCGCCGTGCTGACCCTCGCGTTCGCGCCGATCAGTTTGTTCTTCCTGATCACGGCCCGCAGCTACGCATTCTTCAAGCTGCTCAACGTCGCGATCCTCGCGCTGACCGCCCTCATCGGGCTGCGGTTCCTGACCTCGGGTATGCGCGCGCTCAACGAGCAGGTCGTCGTCGAATCGATGCTGTCCAACCAGGTTGTCATGACAGCAGACGTGTCACAGCGGGAACTGGTCTCGGCGACGGTCGGCGGCGCGGCCGACCCCGCGGCCCGACCGCGCACCAACGGCGACGCCCCGACCGCCCGGCAAGACCAGAGCGCCGCCAAGGCGAAGGCACCG
>DATCXA010000304.1:0-4438 GCA_036566085.1 Propionibacteriaceae bacterium | reverse complement strand
CGACGGCAGGTGCCTGCCCCGCCCAAGCGAGCAGCAGCGAATCCTCGCCTTTGAGGAAGCGGTGGCAGCGTATCCCGCCGGTTGCCCGGCCTTTAGGCGGATGGTGTGCAAAGCCTGTGACTTTGACCGAACCGGCATCCGTCCCCGGCAGCGCGCGCGAGCTGCCCGATACGGTGACCACCACAGCATCAGCTGCAGATACCGCGCCGAAGTAGATGACGCTGGCACCGATGCCCAGTTTGATCCCGGCCATGCCTCCGCCAGAGCGTCCCTGCGGGCGTACCGCCGACGCCGGAAAGTGCAGCAGCTGGGCGTCATTGGTAATGAAGACCAGCTCGGTTTGCGCAGTTGTGAGCTCCACTGCACCGACCACTCGATCGCCGGCGTCGAGCCGGATCACATCCCATGAGTCCTTGCCGAGGACTTCAGGATTGACCCGCTTCACGATCCCTCGCGCGGTGCCCAACGCCAAGCCCAGCGAATCCTCGCTAAGCGTTGTCAGGCAAAGGATCTTTTCTCCGGGGTCCAAGGTGACGAGCTCGCTGGCATGGGTACCTCCCTGGAGATTCGGCGCATGCGCAGTGATCGGAACCGTCGGAAGATCGAGTGCACTGATCTTGATCAGCCGGCCACCACTGGTGATGAGTCCGCAGTCCCCACGTGCGCTAGAAATGATCTTGGAGACGATGACGTCATGGTTGGCGCGGGTGCCCACCGGCGGCAGCGGCTGCGCATGATTGGTCCTCGCCAGCAGGCCAGCGGAGGAAAGCAACACCCAGCACGGATCATCTGCGACTTCCAGTGGAGCGGCCGCCGCGGTCGCCGCAACGCCGCTTGCGGCCAGCAAGATGGTGCGGCGCGGAGTGCCGTGCCGTTGAGCAATCTCGGCGAGCTGGTTGCCAACCAGAGCACGCAACTGATCGGGGTTTTCCAAGATCTCGGTGAGCTCTGCGATGGTCGCTTCCAGCTTGCCTCGTTCGGCCTCGAGCTCGATCCGGCTGAAACGAGTGAGTCTCCGTAACGGCATCTCGAGGATGTAGTTAGTTTGAGTCTCCGACAGCTCGAAAACCTCCATAAGGCGCGAGCGGGCCTGGGCGGTGTCGTCGGAGGAACGGATGATCGCGATCACGTCATCGATATCCAGGATTGCGACCAGCAGCCCTTCCACGAGATGCAGACGCTCCTGGGCTTTGGATCGGGCGAAATCGGTGCGGCGCCGTGTCACCTCGTAACGGTGCTCGAGGTAAACGGTCAACAGGTCTCGCAGCGTCAAGGTGCGCGGCTGGCCATCCACCAGGGCGACGGCGTTGATCGCGTAGTTGTCTTCAATCTTGGTCAGTTTGTAGAGCTGTTCCAAGATCGCGTCGGGGTTGAAGCCGCTCTTGATCTCGATTACCAGCCGAGTCCCATTCGCCCGGTCGGAGAGGTCCTTGACGTCGGCGATGCCTTGCAGCCTGCGGGCGTTGACCAGACTCTTGATCTGCTCGATCACCCGCTCTGGGCCGATGAGGTACGGAAGTTCAGTGATCACAATGCCCTTGCGGCGTGGATGCACTTGCTCGATGCGGGCCGTCGCGCGCATCCGGAAGGAGCCCTTTCCGGTGTGGTAAGCATCGGAAATGCCGTCGAGCCCGATGATCTTGCCCCCACTCGGCAGATCAGGTCCGGGAATGAACCGCATCAGCTCATCGATCTCGGCGCCGGGATGCTTGATCAGGTGACGCAAGGCCTGAATGACTTCCACGAGGTTGTGCGGCGGGCAGTTGGTTGCCATGCCGACCGCGATGCCTGTTGCTCCGTTGACGAGCAGGTTGGGAAAGGCTGCCGGCAGCACGGTCGGCTCGACGTCCTTACCGTCGTAGTTCGGCTTGAAGTCGACGGTGTTCTCGTCCAGACCGTCGGTCATCGCCAGCGCGGCCGGCGCCATCCGGCACTCTGTGTAACGCATTGCGGCCGGACCGTCATCAAGCGACCCGAAGTTGCCATGACCATCGATCAGCGGCAGTCGCATGGCCCACGGCTGAGCCATCCGGACCAGTGCGTCATAGATGGCAGTGTCGCCGTGTGGATGGTATTGACCCATGACTTGCCCGACCACGCGGGCGCACTTGACATGGCTGCGGTCCGGGCGGATGCCCATCTCGTCCATCGAGTACAAAATCCGGCGTTGCACGGGCTTGAGCCCATCTCGGGCGTCCGGGAGTGCTCGGGAGTAGATGACTGAGTACGCGTACTCCAAGAAGCTGGTCTGCATCTCGGAGGAGACATCGATATCGACGATTCGCTCGGTGAAGTCGTCCTCTGGTAGTGCCGACGTTCTGGCCATTGAGTGCGGATTCTCCCTTCTGCTGTCTCGGGAGTCTTAAAGAAACGGTTTGAGCTCGTCGAGCAGCGCGTCGCGCGCGGCCAGCTCACGGGCGTACAAGACTCCGTAAGTGAAGCCGTTTTGACCGGAACGGATCCCGCGCCGAGCGCCCAAATCTCGAAGGAAGGCAGCGCTCAGGATGCTGTCCTGATGACTGCCTAGCACATCCTGCAGATCCTTGCGTTGCGAAATGATCTTGTCCGCCTTACTGCCCCAAACTGGCAAGGCGGCCTCTACCGCATAGCGATGGCGTTTGGATGCCTTGCGAGCCAGATGGAACAGTTCATCCGACGGCTCGTCGGCACGGCGGGCTGCAACTGCTTTGGTGAGCCGCTTGCCAGCCTTCTTTTTGGCCTTTTTGATCGCGGAATCGATTGAGTCTGCGGAGGCCTCAGCAGCGGCGGTGAACGGTGGGTCGCTGCGCCAATGGTGTGCCATGCCTATGAACTTTCGGTAGTGCTCCGATTTCAGCGCCTCGAGCATGTCATCCAGGGCCTGCTCTCGCTGGACAGCCAACTCCTCCTGGATGGTCGACTCGACCGGTCCGAGAATGAGTTCAGGTGGCAGCTCGGCCAGCAGAGCCTGTTGACGCTGGGTCAGGATGTCCACATCCCGCACTTCGCCGAGCAAGCCTGCCCACCACACCAGCTCCTCTTCCATTCGCGCTGCCTGTTCGGCATCGAATAGATCGGCGAAGACCCGGATTGTGCTGCGGAATCGGCGTACCGCTACTCGGACCTTGTGAATGACGTTCTCACCGGCGCGCAGCTCAGCCTCGGAGTCAATGATCACGGTGCACTGTTCTGCCAAGTAGTCACCGATGACCTCGCGCGCGGTGGCAGATCTGTTGTTCATGCCGCGATCGTCCGAGTGAACTGTGCGCCTTGGCCGCGATAAGCAAACATGGCCGAATTGAAGGGCATGCCGCGACCTTACGCCGAGTTGGCAACGTCTACCCGTGACGTAACGAAGTGTCGGAAAAAGGCCGGCAGCGGCCGGCGGACCACCTCTTGTGGCCGGTATTTCCGCTAGTGAACCCGGCCCATTCGTACGTCTGGAGCGCCCAGTCGGGCAGCGTCGGCGGAGAGGTCATCTGGTTGGTGCTGCGACTCGCGTTCGGCTGCAACGCGCTTGTGATAGTGCTCCACTTCCCGATCCACATCAGCCTCGCCCCAGCCCAGAACAGGTGCGACGAGGGCGGCAACCTCGCGCGCCGCTGCCAAACCCCGATCCCAGGTCTCGATGGAGATGCGGGTACGCCGCGCCAGGATGTCGTCCAGGTGCAGCGCGCCTTCGTGGGAGGCGGCATAGACCGCTTCGACCTTCAGGTACTCCGGTGCGCCGTCCAGGGGATGGCCGAGTTCTGGCGAGGACTTGATCATGTCCAGCAGTTCGGGCAGCAAGGACCCGTAGCGGTTGAGCAGATGCTCCACCTGGATATCTCGGAGTCCGGATTCATCGACCAGCAAGGGCCGCGCGTTCCACAAAGCGTGATAGCCATCGGCGCCCAGCAACGGCACATCTTCAGTGCAAGATGCGGGCACCTTCTGGTCCAGGTCGCGGACCGCGGCGTCAACTGCATCCTTCGCCATCACTCGGTACGTGGTGTATTTCCCGCCGGCGATTACCACTAGGCCACGCACCGGCGAGGCGACTGCGTGCTCTCGGGAGAGCTTGGATGTCGAGTCGGATTCGCCGGCCAACAGGGGTCGAAGACCGGCGTAGACGCCGACGACGTCGTCACGTGTCAGCGGGTCTGCCAGCAAGGTGTTGGCGTGTCTCAGCAGATAGTCGATGTCGGCTTGGCTCGCTGCTGGATGCGCCCTATCCAGCTGCCAGTCGGTGTCGGTCGTGCCGATAATCCAGTGGCTACCCCAGGGAATGATGAACAGCAGGCTCTTCTCGGTACGTGTGATCAGTCCCGTCATGGAGTTGATCCGGTTGCGCGGGACGACGAGGTGGATGCCTTTGGACGCCCGGACTTGAAACTGCCCTCGACCGCCGAGCATCTGCTGCAGTTCGTCGATCCACACCCCAGTGGCATTGATCGTCTGCTTCGTGCGGATGGTGAAG
>DATCXA010000303.1:0-3554 GCA_036566085.1 Propionibacteriaceae bacterium | reverse complement strand
GCTCGCGCGGCGCCTTCGCCGCCTAGGCGACGCCGCCCCCGTCCTGAGTACAAGCTGAACCAACAGGAGCGTGCGTCGGCCGAGTATGGGCCGGCGCGCGGCACGCTCAACGTTCGGCTGCGATGCTCACCTGCATTGTGGGCCCGGCTGGTCTGTCCTGTCGGTTCGCCGATGCGCCCCGGTAGGCAGCCGCTGGTCTGCGTTGTCGCCGACGCGCAGTGGCTCGACCAGGCCTCGGCGCAGATCCTTTCGTTCATCGGCCGCCGCCTCCTCGCGAGCGGGTCACATTGTCTGCGCAGCTCGCACCCGGCATCGGTGACAAAGTCCTCGCCGCTCCCGAGCTGTCCGTCCACGGACTCGGCGACAGCGGTGCGCGCGTTGCTGCTGGACAACCTGTACGGGCCACTGTATGGCGTGGTCTGCGACCGATCATCCGCGCGCACGGTCGAACGGCACTTGAGCATGGTCTTCAAGACGCCGACGGACCGCCCAAGCGGCAGAAAGATCTCGTTCGGGCCGCATGACGAACCTGAGCGTCACTCTGCGGGCGCAGACCAAGGCTGACAACCTGGTGGCCGGGTTCACAGACTTCGTCGACGGTCGGCACTACTCCGGTCTGAGGTGTCACATGCGGCGTAAGGTTCGCCGGCGGCGTCAGTGTTGACCGAGGTCAGCAAGTTCGTGCAGATCTTGTATAGCGAGCCTCGAGAGACCCAACGGCCACAAGAGGCCGAAGTCGACCAAGATCACCAGCCCAGCTCAGCGGAAATCTCTTCAGAACGCTCCGCGAAGTCAGAGCTTCACAACGTTCGGGAAGCAAGGTAAGTGCGTCGACGTGAGGGGTTAGATGGGACTGAAGTGTCGACGGTTGAGTGTCGCGACTTTGGTCACTCCGAGTCGTTCAGCAGCTGCGATGAGGCTTGCGGCAGTTTCCCCAAGTGGGAAGTCGGCGTACTGCTCAATGAGCTCTGCCATGCGCTCGGAGTCAGCGGGGTTGAGATCGACAGGGAAGAATCTCCCGCTGCGAATAGTCGCAAGAACGCCGTTTCCGCTCGCGCTGCCAGCTCCGGACTCAAGCATGTAGCAGACCTCTGCAGACACAGTGGCCGGCATGTGCAGTTCCTCGGTTGCAGAGCCGAGCAACTCGGTGCACCCGGTGGTACGGATCGTTGAGCGCGCCCGCTGGCGCGAGAGGGCCGGAGTCGACCAAGATCACCGCCGAGTACAGCCCGCAAGATCTTTTCCAGTGCGTTCTGCCAAGTTGGGCTCGTTACTCGTGGAGCTGCCTACGAGGGCTTCCCACGCCGCACTAGGTTTCTTGCTCCGCTTTTCATCATGCGCTTTTCGTTGCTTTCGGGGTTTCGCCTTGGGCATCGCATCATTCCTGAGCGCGGCCAATGGTCGCTGGCCACACCTGTAGTGCGTTGGCTCCGGGATGCCTATCGGTGAATCCCTCCTTAGCATCTGGTTTCGCCGCTGTTCATCGGTCGTGGGCAGCAGTAGTGTGAGCGAATTCGCGTGATCAGAAAGGAAGTCGAGACCGAAGCGGCTGTTTCGGAGACGGCTCCGGCTGGCGGGGGACAAGCCTAGGACGGCTCCAGGGTCAGTTTCGTGCAGAATCAACCCAATTTTTGTCGTTGTGCTTCTCGAACCGCCCACCAGCAACGGAGGTCGTCATGACGAGCAGAGTCGAAACCGCCTCCGAGATTCGCCCGTTCAAGGTCAGCGTTCCGGAAGACGAACTGGCAGATCTTCGTCGACGGATCGAGGCGACGCGCTGGCCCGACCGGGAGACGGATCCCTCGCAAGGCGTGCAGCTCGAGACGATCCAGGCACTAGCCGCCTATTGGGCCACGGATTACGACTGGCGCAAGTTCGAGCAGCGCTTCGCCGCCCTGCCGCACTTCATCACCGAGATCGACGGGGTGGACATCCACTTCATCCACGTGCGCTCCAAGCAGGAGGACGCGCTGCCGCTCATCGTGACCCACGGGTGGCCGGGCTCGACCATCGAGCAGCTCAAGATCATCGATCCGCTCACCGACCCCACCGCGCACGGAGCCGACTCGGCGGATGCGTTCCATCTGGTGATTCCGTCACTGCCCGGCCATGGGTTCTCAGGCAAGCCACGCGAGACCGGTTGGGATCCGATCCGCATCGCAAAGGCCTGGGTGGTGCTGATGGAGCGCCTCGGGTACGCCCAATACGTCGCGCAGGGCGGCGATTGGGGGAATGCTGTCACCGAGCAGTTGGCTCTGTTGAAGCCCGAAGGACTGCTGGGCATTCACACCAACATGCCAGCCACCGTGCCGCCCGACGTCTCGAAGGCGCTCGCCACCGGTGGTCCCATGCCAGACGGTCTCTCCGGCGACGAGGAGAAGGCATACGAGATCCTGAGGCACTTCTTTGCGACCGGCGTGGGCTACGCCAACGAGATGGCGAACCGCCCGCAGACGCTTTACGCCATCGCGGACTCGCCGGTGGGCCTGGCGGCCTGGATGCTCGATCACGACGAGCGCAGCTACCAGCTCATCGCACGCGCTTTCGCCGGAAATCCGGGAGGCCTCTCCCGCGACGACGTCCTCGACAACGTCACCCACTACTGGCTGACGAATACGGGCGTCTCCTCGGCCCGCCTCTACTGGGAGAGCCATTTGGCCTTCTTCGACGTCAAGGGTGTCGAGATCCCTGTCGGTGTCACCGTCTTCCCCGACGAGCTCTATCCGGCTCCTCAGAGCTGGGCGGAGAAGGCGTATCCAGAGCTCGTTCACTACAACCGGGTTGAGGAGGGCGGGCACTTCGCCGCCTGGGAGCAGCCGCAGATCCTCTCGCAGGAGCTGCGCGACACCTTCAGGTCACTGCGTTGATCTCGGCGCTCTAGCGGTGGGCACCGAACGTCTGCGTACTCAGATGTCTGTCGAAGCCTCTCAGGACTCCGCCGCCGCGCCGAACAGCTCATTTGGCCCTCTTCGTCAGATCGATGCCGGCCTTCTGAATGTCGGCTACGTCGACATCGACCCTGCCCGGGGCCCTGTGGTCGTCCTGCTGCACGGCTGGCCGTACGACATCCACAGTTACGTCGACGTATGCCCGGTGTTGGCAGAGGCCGGCTATCGGGTGATCGTCCCGTATTTACGCGGTTTCGGGACCACGCGGTTCCTGTCAGATGAGACGTTCCGCAACGGCGAGCAAGCGGCGCTCGCGCTGGACGTCATCAGGTTGCTGGACGCCCTGGAGATCGAGATTGCGATTTCGGCCGGTTTCGATTGGGGTGCCCGGACTGCCGACGTCGTGGCGGCGCTTTGGCCCGAACGCTGCAGGGGGCTCGTCTCGGTGAGCGGGTACCTGATTGGCAGCCAGGAGGTCGGCAAGCTGCCGTTGCCACCGGAGGCTGAGCGCCAGTGGTGGTACCAGTACTACTTCGCCGCCGACCGCGGTGGGGCCGGTTACGGCAGGCACCGGCGTGACTTTGCCAAGCTGATTTGGCGCACGGCTTCGCCAAAGTGGCGCTTTGACGATGCCACCTTTGATCGCACGGCCGCGTCCTTCGCCAA
>DATCXA010000452.1:0-5477 GCA_036566085.1 Propionibacteriaceae bacterium | reverse complement strand
TTGGGTTCAGTGTTGGTCAGCGACAGGGTGTAGCCACTGCGGCCGTGAAAGGCGCGTGTCAGATGCATGATCTGGGTACCGAGATTGGGATCGAGCCCGGCCGCTTCGTTCTTCCGGCTCTTCCAGTCAAAGGCGACCTTGAGGGCATTCTCGACCGCCAGCGCGCCGCCTTCGATGAAGAACAGATGAGGCAGCGCGGGATCACCGAGCACCCGTACGAATGTCTCGACGAACTCGGCGTAATCGGTGCTGTACATGTCCGGATTCGCCGGCTTATTGACAGCGATGTCGGCGAGCTCGGCCATGAACGTCGGATCATCTGCGATGCCGGGCGGATTCAGCCCCAGCGGAGCAGATGCGAAGAAGGTGTACATGTCGAGGTAATGCTGCCCGGTACGGGCATCGAGCAGCCGGCTACCTCGGCTGTGCCGCAAATCAAGAACGAGCTTCATTCCGTCGGTCAATACGTGCCGGGCAAGCACCTCCTGCACCTCAGACGGCTGGAGATGTGTTTGTTCGGCCATTGAGTCTCCTTCCCCCGAGCAAAAAAAATCCATGTGACCCCCACACAGGTGCCACAGATTCTAACGCATGTGAGCGAATTTTCACCAATATGGAGATGAATTCCTCCTCATGAGGAGGCAACGACGCGTCCGCGGCGACGTTTAGTGCACAGCGGCGGGATTGAGACCCAGGGCTGCCGACATTTCCGACCGGATTGTCTTCAGAATCGTGCGCGCTTCCGCCCGCGCAGTAGAGAGGTCCAGGCTGCGGGAGACAGGCAAATGTGCCTCGAGGTAGCACTTGAGCTTCGGCTCAGTCCCTGAGGGCCGGACTACGACCTTGATGGTTTCGCCAGTGATCAGGACCGCATCGCTGGGTGGCAATTCGTCACTTCCCTGAGCGAGATCAACTATCGAGAGGCGCTGCCCGGCAAGCATCTGTGGTGGATGTGCCCGAAGCCTGGCCATGGCCGCCCCAATGATCTTGAGATTCGGTACGCGTACCGACATCTGATCGGTCTCATAGACCCCGTAGCGACGTGCGATCTCATCCAGTCGATCTGCGACGCTCAGTCCGTCGGCCTTCAGGTCGGCAGCGAGGGTCAGCACGCGAATTAGCGCAGATATCCCATCTTTGTCACGCACGGTCTCAGGATCGACGCAGTAGCCAATGGCTTCCTCATAGCCGTACGCCAGGCCGGGCACGCGTCCGATCCACTTGAATCCGGTCAAGGTGTAGACGAAGGGCTGATCGTACGCCGCGGCTATGACCGAAAGCAGGGAGCTGGAGACAATTGAGCAGGCGTACGTGCCGCGGACGCCTCGCCGCAGCGCGTCCTCGCCTAGCAGCACACCGAGTTCGTCACCGCGCAGCATTCGCCACTGCGTGTCGATGACGGCGGCGATGGCACAGCGGTCAGCATCAGGATCATTGGCGATCACCAAGTCCGCACCGGTCTGCTGCGCACTCCTGAGAGCTAAATCGATGGCCCCCGGCTCCTCTGGATTCGGAAACGCCACCGTTGGGAAGCTTGGATCGGGGTTGGCCTGCTCGGTGACCACATGGGCGGGCGGAAACCGGCAAGCCGCCACTGCCCGCTCGACCAGCGAGCCACCCACCCCGTGCAGTGGGGTGTAAACCCAGTGCAGTTCGCGCGGCGCATCTGGTGGCACCAGGGCAGTGAGGCGATTGACATAGGCGGCGACAACTTCATCTCCGAGAACCGAATAGGAATCGGAGCGCGGCACGTCGTACAGGCTGTGCTTGGCGACCTCGTCAATGCTGGAGGAGATCTCCACGTCAGCCGGCTGCACGATCTGCGAGCCATCGCCGAGAAAGACCTTGTAGCCGTTGTCCTGAGGGGGATTGTGCGACGCAGTGACCACCACGCCGGCCACACAGCCAAAATGGCGAATGCCGAAGGCCACAACAGGTGTCGGCAGTGGCCCTGGTGTGATCATCGCCTGGAATCCCGCACCAGACATGATCTCCGCGGTGTCTTTGGCGAAAACATCAGAGTTGCGCCGGGCATCGAAGCCGATGATCACCTTGCCGCCAGCAAGACCATGATCAAGGAGGTAAGTCGCGAGCCCGGCGGCCGCCTGTCCGACGACAACCCGATTCATGCGATTCGGTCCGGCACCCAGCGCGCCGCGAAGCCCGGCCGTCCCGAACTCGAGCTTCCCCGAAAAGGCGTCAACCAGCTCTGCTATCGCAGCGGCATCGCCGACGTCAGCCGCTGCAAGCAGATCCTCCACCTGACGCCGAGTATGCGGGTCCGGGTCTTGCTCGGTCCAGCTGGCAATCGCGCGGGCAAGTTCTTCAGAGAGGGTCGCTGCACTTGATGTCACAGGACCGCCGCAATTCCGGCGAGCAGTCGCCGCAAACGCGGTGCCGCTTCTCGGCCGGCTTCCAGCACTTCTTGATGGCTCAACGGTTGGGGCGAGATACCTGCCGCCAAGTTGGTGACAAGAGAGATGCCGAGTACCTCTGCGCCCAGCTCGCGGGCCGCGATGGTTTCGAGCGTGGTTGACATCCCGACCAGGTCGCCGCCGAGCGTACCGGCCATCCGGACCTCCGCCGGAGTCTCGAACTGGGGCCCGCGGAATTGGACGTAAACCCCCTCGGGCAGGTCGGGATCCACCGAACGAGCAAGATCACGTAATCGCGCCGAGTAGGGCATCGACATGTCGATGAAGCGCGCACCGACTAAGGGAGAGCTGCCCGTCAGATTGATGTAGTCGCGGATCAGGACCGTGGTGCCGGGTACCCATTCCGGGTTAAGGCCGCCGCACCCGTTGGTCAGCACGATGATCTTGGCGCCCGCACAGACGGCCGTGCGAACTCCGTGCACCACTTGGTCGACCCCGTGGCCTTCATACAGGTGGGTACGCCCCGTGAAGATCGCCGCCATCCTGCCCGACGGCGTCGAGGCGAGCCGGAGCGCACCACCGTGACCAATGACCGTCGGTTTTGCGAAACCCGGTAGTTCTGCCAACTCGCAGCTGCCCAGAGGTTGACCAAGATCATCAGCGGCTGACCAGCCGGATCCCAGCACGAAGGCGACATCGAGCTGGGCGATCTCGAAGCGTTCAAGGATGGCCGAGGCGGCGACCTTGGCGAGGCCGTACCGATCGGATCGCAAGCCATCAGTGGGCATGGTGGCACTCTAGCCAGCCGTTGTCAGACCACTGGGCATAGCTGCGCTTGAACCACCCGCGTAATTTCAACGGCGCGTCGCGGTCGGACGGGCCGTGCCAGATCATGATCAAGCTGGCGCGTACCCAAGGATCGTCATTGACGATCACGATGTCGTCTGGTTCGAGGCCTTCTGGGTTGGCGGCGGGTCTGATCTTCAATTTGGCGTTGGCCTGGCGCCGGAATCCGGTTTCACCAGCCGCTGACGCAAGGACGGGAACGTAGCTCGGCCACGTAATCCGTGGGAGCCCCGGCCGCCTCGGCCGCGTCGGCAAGGATGCCGATCGTTCGAGCACTCGGAATCCCGCCCTCGAAGTCGTTCAATACGTACACCCAGGCAGTCGCCTCGCCGTCAAGCGTCGCCACCCGCACCTTGAGCTTGCGATACAGCTCCGTGTCAGCGCTTTCCCACTGATCAAGAGCGTCTTCGTCACCAGCGGTCACCTCGTACAGCGCGACGAAGACCTGTCCCCCGGGTTCCTCTGCCAGGGTCGGTAGTGCCCCGTCCCAGCCCTCGCCCCCGAAGGTGATGCGCCATCCCACCGCCCACCCCGTGCCACGTTGCGGCGAGTGGGGGCAGCGGTCGGCCATTTGGCTTGGATCAAGATTGCTTCCGTACGCCGCGTACAGCACAGCAGCGAGGCTATCTTGGTCGAGGCCTTCGCAGCGAGATGGAAGAATGCGGAAATGACCCGTGTGGTGATTATCGGCGGCGGCCCCGGCGGTTATGAGGCAGCACTAGTCGGTAGTCAGCTGGGTGGTGAGGTCACGCTGATTGAGAACGACGCACTCGGTGGCTCTGCCGTTCTTACTGACTGTGTGCCCTCCAAAACCTTGATCGCTACGTCGGAAGTCATGACTGACGTGCGCCAGTCTGCCGACCTCGGGCTTCGATTCGGACTTCATGATCAAGCTGAGGTCAACGGCGGCGTTCGGGTAGACCTAGCCGCAGTCAACCGCCGAGTAGTTGATCTTGCAGAGAGGCAGTCCTGCGATATCACCGAACGCGTACGACGAGAAAACGTCAACCTTGTCATCGGGAATGCCCGCCTGGATGGACAGGATCAAGTGATCGCCGAGACTGCAGACGGTGAACTCTCCTTTCCCGCTGACATGATCTTGGTTGCAACCGGTGCCCACCCTCGTGAGCTGCCTGAGGCCAAGCCAGACGGCGAACGGATCCTGACCTGGACTCAGCTCTACGGACTAACGGCGTTGCCACAACGGCTGATTGTGGTGGGCTCCGGTGTCACGGGTGCAGAATTTGCCAGTGCATACGATGCCCTCGGCTGCGACGTCGTGCTGGTCTCCTCCCGCGACAGGGTGCTTCCTGGCGAGGACGCCGAAGCTGCGCAGGTGCTCGAGGACGTTTTCACTCGGCGCGGTATGACGGTGCTCCCACGTTCGCGTGCTCAGTCAGTGAAGCGCGACGGCGATCAAGTCACCGTGACACTGACGGATGGACGTACGGTGACCGGTTCGCACTGCCTGCTGGCGGTCGGGTCGTTACCCAACACAGCGGGCATCGGGCTGGAGGAGGCGGGCGTCAAGCTCAATCAAGATGGCTTCATTGAGGTCGATCGGGTATCGCGAACCTCCACGCGGGGTGTGTACGCGGCGGGCGACTGCACTGGTGTGCTCATGCTCGCCTCGGTAGCTGCCATGCAGGGCCGGATCGCCATGTGGCACACGCTCGGCGAGCACGTCTCTCCGCTCGATCTGAAGACTGTCTCGTCGACTGTTTTCACCGCGCCAGAGATCGCGACCGTTGGCGTAAGCCAGAAGCAAGTCGAGTCTGGTGAAGTGCCGGCACGAGTCATGACGCTGCCGCTACGGGGAAATGCTCGCGCCAAGATGCAAGGCAGCCGGGACGGCTTCGTCAAGCTCATCTGCCGAAATGTCACCGGCATTGTGATCGGTGGGGTAGTCGTCGCGCCGCGCGCCAGCGAATTGATCTTTCCTGTCGCAATTGCAGTCGCACAGCGGCTCACTGTTGATCAAGTGTCGGAGTCGTTCACCGTCTATCCATCGATGACTGGCTCAATCGCCGAGGCTGCGCGGCGGCTCCATGGCACAGGCATGATCAGCTGAGTCGGCAATCTGAAACACTGGTCGCGTATCGCGCTTCGACGCCGCCCATTTCGTCGTCGCTCGGAGAGGATGAAAGCGTGTCTGCTCGCTTCGTCCTCAGCACGGCGGAGCGTATTGATCGTTCCAGGTACGGTACTTGGGTGAGCGTGGCATCCCCAGCCGCGGTTGCGGCGGCCGCAGAACTG
>DATCXA010000450.1:0-5379 GCA_036566085.1 Propionibacteriaceae bacterium | reverse complement strand
GACTGGCGCCGGCGATCGAGCCTTGAGCACCGGAGCAACCTGCAGTTCGAGAAGGTGACGATCGCCGCCGTGAACACCATCGCGTTGGGCGGGCGGTTCATGTTGGTGCAGCAGTGCGATCTTGTGTCCCCGAAAGCAAACTGCGATCGCTGGTGCAGGATACGTCGCGGGCCCGAATTCGCCACCAATGCTCCGTATTCGGTTCTCGTGCCGAAGCAGACTGCGTACCTGTCGCGACGGTGCGCACCCGACATGGCACGTGTTCGCGCGGAGGGGATCTGGGAACCCGTCTAACGGTTTGCCGATGCGCCTGAGGGACCCCGTGCCTTCAAGGAAGAGCGGCCCGCGCGATGGACTGGATAAGGGGATGGGCCTGAGACAAGGCGCGCTAATCCGACGCGCTAGCCGCGCTCCGTTCGTCTGCTCAGGAGCTTTGAAGAAAGCCGGTGATAATGGCGCTGCAGATCATCCCGCCGCCGAGATCCCGAACCTGCGTATTCCGCGCCGGACGGTCATCGGCGTCGGGGAAAGTCAGGACCCATTGCTCGTTCACCAGCTCGCGATATTCCTTTGCCGAGACGCTGACGAGAACCTGCGCTATGTCCCGAACGCTGCCACCCGCACGAGACATCACTTCGCGGATGTTCTCGAAGAGAAGCTCGACCTGCCTGCGCGGATCAGCGGGTACTGTCCCCGTTTCTGGATCTTTCCCCGGAATTGCACTCGAAACGACAAGAGGGCCGATCCGAACAGCCAGCGGAAACGGCTGGTTTCCGTGGGCCACGCCGGGAACGGTGATGATCTGTCTGGGGCGAGTGCTCGCCGCGCCTGTGAGCTGCGTCGCTGGTGTCACGCCACGTGCGTGATGGGCCTGGGCGCCTCCGGTCATGATTGCCTGCTCTGCAAGGAGTGGTAGCCGAAGGCGCTCCGGGCCTCGGCCAGGCTGGAGCCTGCTCGCACGGCTTGGCGGATTCGTTCTTCTCGCTCATCGATGTCCGAGGCGGCCTCGAACACCACGCGGGCGCATTCGGAAGGAACCACGACCACGCCGTCCGCGTCACCGATCACGATGTCACCGGGGGCTATGCGGACACCGCCGATCGACACGGGTACGTCGACGTCTTCGACCTGTACCCGGTCCTTTCCGGTACGCATGAAGGCACCCCGCGCAAAGACGGGATAGCCAAGCGTCCGGCACAGTGCGGTGTCCCGGCAGACACCGTCGATGACCGTGCCTGCAAGTCCGCCCCGGTACGCGCACTCTGTGAGGATGTCGCCCCACACCGTGCAGTCGAGTCGACCGAGATTGTCAAGCACCGCAACCGTGCCCGGCGTGTAACCGTCGACGAAGTCGCCGACAGTTCCCTTCGTGACTCCGGCCGGGCCGTACCTAACGGTTCGGGCGCGGCCGGCCAGGCGGAAGGCCGGGTCGATCGCGGCGATCCCAAGACAAGTGCCGTGGATGCCAAGTCGATCCAGAGCGTCCGACACCGTTGCTGTCCCGAGGGCAGCCAGTCGCTGATCGAGGTCATCGTCGGGCATGGCACCTCTTATACGTCGCTCGAGCTCGGTTCCCATAGATCGTATCCTACATGATACGATCTGTCTGTTGACGTAGGCTGCCCGCCGGGGTGCACTCGGTGGCGCGCGGACAGCGCACCTTCAGAGTGCCGAGCAAAGGGAGTCCAAGTGACGCTCGACGTGGAACGATCTGTCGTCTCGACTCCCTCACCAGGACCGGCCGGCGGTGACGCCGCGCGGAACTCCCGTGATGCGTTGGTCAACAACCTGGTGCGGGCTGTGATTGCCGTGGTGTCGCTCGGCGCGTGGGAGCTCGTCTCGGCGGCCTTCCATCTCGATTTCTGGATCAGCCGGCCGTCATACCTGTTCGATGTGCTCGGTCAGTGGATCACGAACGGCTATCTTTGGGACAATCTGAAGGTGACGCTGGCCGAGACCGCCATCGGGTTCGCCATCGGTGGACTCGCTGGCGTAGGACTGGGTTTCCTTCTCGGCTTGGCCTCGCGCCTGGGACGCATACTCGAGCCGTTCATCAGCGCGCTGTACTCGATTCCCAAGCTGGCGCTGGCTCCACTCTTCGTGCTCTGGTTGGGCATCGGCTACGAGATGAAGATCGCTCTGGTGGCACTCGTCGTGTTCCTCCTCATGTTCTGGAACTGCTACTCCGGCGCCAGGCAGAGAGACCGTGAGCTCATTAACGTCCTGCGAGTAATGGGAGCAACGCGTCGTGACGTGGTTCGCCGCGTTGTCATCCCGGGCGCGATGCCCTCGGTATACGTGGGGTTTAAGCTGTCGCTGCCGTACGCCCTGACTGGGGCCGTTGTCGCAGAGATCGTGGCATCGCAGGCGGGCATGGGTTTCGTCCTTATGAACGCTGCCGGAGTGTTCGACACGGACGCAGTGTTCGCCGCCTTGTTCGTCTTGATGGTGGTCGGGGGCATATTGAACCTAGTGCTGGACAAGAGCGAGCGAATCGTGCTCCGGTGGCAGCGTGCGGGGCTGAAGTGACGCCACCCCACCCGCCACCACCCCGGCCTACAGGATATAGTCTCATCATTCCGGCGGTTCATGGAAACGGAGGGGTGAGCGTCCGATGGGCTCGTTCGTAGCGTTGACCAAGTCCGAGGCGGCCTACCAGGAGCTCCGCGCGAGGATCCTCGACGGGAGACTGGCCCCGGGGGCACGGGTCTCGACCGAAGCGCTCGCCGAGGATCTGAACATCTCAACCACGCCGCTGCGGGAGGCAGTGCGGCGGCTGGCAGCCGACTACCTGCTCGAAGCTCCGCCGCACCGCGAAATCTTGATCCCTCCGCTCACCACCCAGCGACTGCAGGAGATCTACGAGCTCAGACTCATCCTGGACCCGCTTGCTGCCGGGAAGGCGACCACCCAGGCGCGCGACGAAGACGTCCGCGCCGTACGGGGACTGCTCGAGGCAGCCCGAGCAGCACAGCCAGCCGAATGGCTGGCGGCCAACCGGCGATTCCACCGCGGCATATACAGCAGGTGCGGCAACCAGATCCTCGTCCGGGCGCTCGACACGCTAACCGACCGCAGTGATCGCTACCTGCAGGTGCTCTCTCGTGGCGTGGCGACCGTCGCTCGCGCGGATAAGGACCATGACGCCATCATGGATGCTTTCGCAGGTGGAAAGCCCCGAGAAGTCGAGGCTCTCGTGCGAGAGCATCTACGGACGTCCCTTGACTATCTCGTGAGTGCTCTGGCCGCTTCGTCGGCCGACGCAAATGGCGCTGTGAAGTAGATCGGCCCAACGAAGCGCGTTGCCGCGTCTGGTGCATCCGAGGCGCTCATGGGAGCGGTCTCTTGCCGCTCGCGCGTAGGTCGCACTAACGCTGGAGAAGGATTGTGGCGCGGATCAAGCAGCTCGTTGACAAGTCCGATCTGCCGGACTCTCGGCACGCCGAGTTCAACGCCGTCGTCGGAATCCTGCATCGGGTACCGGGTCCCTTCGGGATTCTGATGTGGAGGCCCGGACTGGCCGGCGCCGTCGCTTCCGCTGGGGCAGAGCTCCGGCGCAACGCCGTACTGTCTCCGGCCGAGCGAGAACTCGCGATCCTCGCCGTGTCACGCGAGTTAGACGCCGCCTATCAGTGGGCCTCACATGTGCCGCTTGCTCGACGGGGTGGTCTCGGCGAAGACGTGCTGGACTCCTTGAGGACTGGAGCCGACGTTTCGCATCTACCGGCGGAGATCCGAGACATTGTGGAGTTTGTGCGCCAACTGGTGCGGGAAAACCGCGTGAGCGAAGAGGTCTTCGCCGCGCTCTACGAGGCCCGCGGCGAGCGATGGCTGGTCGAGCTGACGGCCACGATCGGACAATATATGTATATCGCCGCAATCAACAACGCGTTTGCGGTTGATCCGGTGGAAGCGGCCTCGACAGCAGAGGTCGATCGGCTACCCCCGCGATCCGTGAACGGTTCGCGGGACCGGTCGTCTAAGGGGCATCCGGCGGTGGAGCCGGGAGGCTAGCAGCGTGTCGCTGCTCTTGCTCCTCGACCTCAGCAAAGTCCGCGGAGCAGTGGATATGACGAATCTGGAGGCCGAGTAAATGCCCGACGTTCTGCTCGTCGAGAGGTCCGGGAGCGTGGAGACGTGGACCCTCAATCTTCCGCACTCGCGCAATCCGATCTCGGGCCCCGAGGTGGTCGACGCGCTGGTCGACAGCGCCGACCGGGTCGATCGCGATCCGGACGTGAGGTGCGTGGTCCTCACCGGTTCGGGCAGCGCGTTCTCCTCGGGTGGAAACTTGAGGGAGATGGCTCAACGCACCGGCATGTTCAGTGGCGGTCCGTACGAGCAGCGCACCAGCTATCGACACGGAATTCAGCGCGTCGCGTTGGCGCTGCATGGTTGCGAGGTCCCTCTGATTGCTGCCGTGAACGGTCCGGCAGTGGGCGCGGGTTGCGACCTGGCGATGATGTGTGACCTACGCATCGCGTCCGAGCGTGCCTTCTTTGCCGAGTCGTTCGTCCAACTCGGCCTGATCCCCGGAGACGGTGGTGCGTGGTTCCTGACCAGGATCATCGGCGCTGCCCGTGCTGCTGAGATGACGCTTACAGGTGACCGGATCGATGCCGTTACGGCGCTGGAGTGGGGACTCATCTCGAGGATGACCTCTCACGAGACCCTGCTCGAGGAGGCCCACACGCTGGCCGCGCGGATTGCCAAGAACCCTCCGCACGCGGTGCGGATGGCGAAGAAACTGCTACGAGAGTCACAAACACGTGACCTCGGCGGCGTCCTCGAACTGAGCGCGGCGATGCAGGCGCTGTCGCACCATACCGAGCACCACGCCCAGGTCATGGACCAGATTGCCCGTCGCATGGCCGAAGGCCGGGGGGCGGACGCTGCTGGTCGCGGCTCCTAGGGCATCCAAAGAGGGAGAAGAGCAGATTCACCGCTGGTAGACGGGCTCATGTAGCCTATACTCTGCAGGACACTTAGTACATGACGAGGAGGCACTGGATGGCGTACGTCATTACTGGGGGATGCGTTGACGTCAAGGACAGGTCCTGCGTCTCGGTGTGTCCGGTGGACTGCATCTACGAAGGCGGGCGGATGCTGTACATCCAGCCCGACGAGTGCATCGACTGCGGGGCGTGCGAGTCAGCCTGCCCGCAGGAGGCCATCTATTACGAGCCCGCGCTGCCGAGCCAGCTGGCGATGTACGTCGAGACGACCCGTGAGTTCTTCTCGACGCTCGGTAGCCCGGGAGGTGCCTCGACTGTCACCGCGCCGACCGTCGATCCACCCGCAGTGAACGCCTTGCCCAGGTCGAGCGACATGCGGGTGCTCAAGTGACGTCTAACGCTGCGACGGGCGGGCGGCGGGGGG
>DATCXA010000414.1:0-3877 GCA_036566085.1 Propionibacteriaceae bacterium | reverse complement strand
ACACTCGTCAGCTGAGTGATCGTAAAGACGAAGACGAGGTCGAAGAACAGCTCGAGAGTCGAGACGCGCTCGATCACATCCGAGCTTGTTGCTGTCACGCCGTGAGGGTACTAATCAGCGATGACGCGGGTCGGGTCGACCGTCTCGAACCACGCGCGCGCGCCTATGCCATGACGGCTGCCACCTCGCGGCGTGCTCGTATGGTCGTTGATCATGCCCGCATCCGACATGCAGGAAATCTCATGCCGAGCCCAGTCGTAGACCACTCTTCCGTAACCGGTGAGCGACGTGTTAGACAGAGGTCACCAGCCGGCGTGCACCCGGGTCAGCGACGTCCTGAGGAGACCACCGTGAGTACAGATTTGAGGGTCGTACGCATGCGACGGATCGCCTGACTGACGGCTTGGCCGGAAGGAGAAACCGTGCCTGTCGTATCCATGAAGGAGATCCTTGATCGGGCCTTCACCGAGCGCTACGGCGTGGCCGCCTTCAACATCCTCAACGACTTGACCATCGAGGCCATCTTTGCCGCCGCGGTGGAGGAACAGGCTCCGGTGATTATCCAGACGTCGGTCAAGACCGTTCGCCAGTATGGCCGCGACCAGCTCTTCGGGATATTTTCGGCATTGGCCCGCGACGTGCCTGTGCCGGTGACCTTGCACCTTGATCACTGCCCCGAACGGTCGGTGATCAGCGACTGCCTGGCCGGTGGCTGGAACTCCGTGCTGTTCGACGCGCACGAACTAGATGTGGCCGAGAATCTGCGGCAGACGACCGAGGTGATGGCCGAAGCCCGACGGTACGGGGCAAACGTGGAGGGCGAGATCGAAGGTATCCAGGGCGTCGAAGACGACATCGGCTCTGACGAAGCGTCGAGGGCGCAGAGCGTAGAGGTCGCCGTCGAGTTCATCAAGAAGACCGGCGTCGACTGTTTCGCGCCCGCGATCGGAAATGCGCACGGGCAGTACACCGCTGCTCCAAAGCTTGATCATCAGCGGGTCACAGAGCTGGTGGAGGCGACTGGGGTGCCGATGGCCCTGCACGGCGGCACCGGTCTGTCGGAGGACCAGTTTCGGGATCTGATCTCCCGCGGCTGTGCCAAGGTCAACATCTCTACCGCGATCAAGGAATCGTTCATGAAGTCGGGCCTGGAGTTCCTTCGCGGCGCCGAGGAGAAGGGCAAGTGGGATCCGCCGTCGCTATTTCGCCACCAGCGGTCGGCCGTGATGGAGACCGCTCGCTACCACATCCGGCTGTTCGGCGGCACCGGCCGGGCGTGGTGAGCTGTGCCCGCATTGATCTTCGATTGTGACGGCGTCCTGGCCGACACCGAGCGGTACGGCCACCTGCCTGCCTTCAATGCCACGTTCGAACAGTACGAACTGCCGGTGCGGTGGAGCGAGGAGGACTACGCCGAGAAGCTCAAGATCGGCGGCGGCAAGGAGCGGATGGCCAGTCTCTTCGCCGATCCCGACTTCGTTCGCACCGCGCGGATCCCCGCCGATGAGGATGGCCGCCGCGAGCTGCTGGCGCAATGGCACAAGAGCAAGACAACAGCGTTCAAGAAGAGGGTGGCGGATGGGGAGATCCCTCCGCGGCCGGGCATCGCGCGCATCATCCGGAGCGCCCTCAACAACGATTGGACCGTCGCCGTCGCGTCAACCTCAGCCGAGGAGTCGGTACGAGCGGTCCTCCAGAACGCGGTCGGTCCCGAGCTGGCTGCACAAGTGCCGCTGTTCGCTGGTGACATCGTGCCGGCGAAGAAACCGGACCCGGCGATCTATCGGCTGACCCTCGCAAAGCTCGAGCTGGACCCGGCGGGCACGCTTGTGGTCGAGGACTCACGCAACGGGCTGCTCGCCGCGACGGTTGCCGGGCTTCGCTGCCTGGTCACGGTCAACGACTACACCCGAGAAGAGCGGTTCGACGAGGCAGTCCTCGTGGTCTCCGAACTCGGTGACCCTGGCCGGCCGCCGATTGAGGTGCTGGCCAACCGCAGTGCGGCTCATCCGGGCGACTACATCACCCTCGACGACCTTCGCGACTGCCTTCAGGCAGCCCCGGCGGAGAAGCTTCAGGAGCAGTCAGCGGCCACGGGATCCGGACAGGTGCGAGACCCGGGAGAGGGAGAGGCGAGTGAGTGACAACGGCATGCAGCAGGTCGAGCTGGTGATCCGTACTATCGCGGAGACCGCCATTGAAAACGAGAAGTACTTTGGCGATCTCGACTCGGTTGTCGGTGATGGCGACTTCGGCTATTCGCTAGCTCGTGGATTCGAGAAGCTCCTCGAGGCCTGGGATGATCTTGACCGGACCGATATCGGGACATTCCTGAAGAGGTCCGGGATGATGATCAGCTCCCGCATCGGTGGCACGTCTGGACCCATCTGGGGCACTGCGTTCATCCGCGCCGGCATGACCGCCGGCGCCACGGACAGACTCACCGGCGAGCAGGTGATCAGCATGCTGAGGGCGGCGTCGGAGGGCATCAAAGCCCGCGGCCAGTCTGATCTTGGAGACAAGACGCTGCTGGACACACTCGTACCCATGACCGACCGCCTGGAATCGGAGTTGCAGTCCGGTGCGGACGGCGACGAGGCGCTGAAGGCTGCCGCTGTTACCGCCCGCGAAACGGCAGAGGCCACTAAGGAGATGGTGGCCAAGCGCGGCCGGGCAGCGTACACGGGCGAACGGAGCAGGGGATCTGTCGACGCGGGCGCCATGGCGGTCGCAGTGATCACCGAGCGGATTAGTGAAGTCTGGTCAGGAGCATCTCAAGGAGGAGCGTCATGAAGAAGTTCGTCAACGACCCCAAGCAGTTCGTTCCCGAGATGCTCGAGGGCATCGCACTCGCCAACCAGGAAAAGCTCAAGTACGTCCCCGACTACAACCTGATCATGCGAACCGATATCCCGCGCGACGACAAGGTCTCCATCGTGCAAGGCTCTGGTTCCGGTCACGAGCCGGCGCACGTCATGGTCGTCGGCCGTGGCATGCTCGATGCGGCCTGTCCGGGTGACGTCTTCGCCGCGCCTCCGATGGATTACGTGTACGAGACGACCAAGATCGTCGCGTCGCCAGCTGGCGTGCTGTTGCTGGTTAACAACTACACGGGCGACCGGATGGCCTTCGACATGGGTCGGGAGATGGCCGAGGCGGAGGGCATCAAGGTCGGTGTGCTGACCGTCGATGACGACGTCGCGGTCAAGGACTCGCTTTACACAGTGGGCCGGCGCGGGGTCGCCGGCAACTTCTTCGTGATCAAGGCCGTTGGCGCTGCCTCGGAGGAAGGCGCCGATCTTGACGAGCTGTTGCGGATCGGTCAGAAGGTCAACAGTGTGACCCGCACCATGGGGCTGGCCCTGACCGCCTGCACGCCACCGGCGAAGGGATCGCCGCTGTTTGAGCTGGGCGCCGACGAGATGGAGGTCGGTGTCGGCATCCACGGCGAGCCGGGCCGCGAGCGCCGCAAGCTCACGGACGCCGACGCCATCGTCGATGAGCTGCTCGATGCGGTGGTAACCGACCTGCCATACAACTCCGGTGACCGCGTGGCGCTGATGATCAACGGGCTAGGCGGCACGCCGATCAGCGAGCTGTACATCCTGTATCGCCGTGCCCACCAACAGCTCGTCGACCGCGGCGTCGCTGTCGGGCGCAGCTACGTCAATGAGTACTGCACTTCCCTCGACATGGCCGGTGCCTCGCTGACTCTGGTGCGGTTGGACGAGGAGATTGAACGGCTGCTGGAGGCGCCAGCCGAGACGGCCATCCGGATCTTCTAAGCGGGCTACTGCTGCATCGCTCCGTCATCAGCGATGGTGCGCCGCCCGGTGCCAGGCGAGTACGTCGAGACCGAAGTCCGATAGGGGATCCC
>DATCXA010000412.1:0-3733 GCA_036566085.1 Propionibacteriaceae bacterium | reverse complement strand
CCGGGCGGCAGCAGCTACCCGCACGTTCGCCCGGACTGCCAGCCACATCCCGAGGAAACCGATGAGGGCAGAAAAGACCGCTCCGGCAAGGAACGCGACGGAGCGGCAGATGCGCAAGGTCAGGCTGCTGAAATCAGCGCTGGCGTGAACTGGAAGGAACAGCAGCAGGAAGAAAGCAGCAACCGCAAACACACTCAGGGTGCGAAACTGGCGACCAAGATAGGCGCTTGCACCCTCCTGCACGCCGCGAGCGATTTCCTGCATCTTGGGCGTGCCATCCTTGGCCGCGAGCACCTCGCGCCGGAAGATCAGGGCCATTACGAGGGCAATCAGGGCGATAACGCCAACCACTGCGACGTACGTCAGATTGATTCCCGACAAGCTGATAGACGTCACTTCCATGGGAACTGGAAGTAGGGACATACCTCGCCCTCCTGAGACTTTCGGCGCTCGCGGCTCCTGCCCATAGCCGCTCGCGAAGTTTAACCACAAGTGGCCGTGGTGTCTTTGTCGAGGCGTACACGCGGACATCGCGATTACCCCTGCTTTCACGCCCGATCCTTCGGATCGACCCGCTGGGCTCACGACGATTAGGAAAACGCCTCTTCGCGTCGGTGCCTCTGAGCGTAGCGCAGGGGAATAATGTCGCCATGGTTGCGTTCGCTTTAATCCTGCTCGTCTTGGTGGCGGTGCTCGTTCTCGCGATTATCGTGAGCAACTCAGAGATCTACGACTTGTCGATCTTCGGAGCCGTCATCCCAGCGAACGCTGCGGGCATCTTTATCACCGGCGCCGTTGCTATGGCGGTCACCATCCTGGCTTTGCTGCTGCTCCGCCTCGGTGTCCGGCGAGCTCGAGAGCGCCGCACGCGGCTGAAGGAACTAGAAGCCTCGGATGAGACGCCCAGTCCTACCGAGACCTCGACGACCACGACCACCACCAAGACCTCGAGCACTTCAGTAACGAACAGGGCGCCGGATCCGGAAGCCACTAAGACAAAGCCGGCCCTCGATGTGGAGCGTGAGTCTTCGACAGGGCGAGCCGAACGGCAGGCGATGCTCGATGAAGCCGATGAGCTGACCCGCGAAGAGCCTCAGAAATAGGCCTTTCTATAGAAGGCTCGGAAGCATCAGCGGGTTTCAGCTCACTAGCCGTTACTTCTAGGGGATCACTCACTGCAAATTCCCTGGCCGTGGGTCACTATTCTCACCGCACTGGACCAGCGTGGGCCTCCGCAACCACCTTCCTCGGCAACTGAGGAATGCGGGTACGCGCCGCAACCGAGACCCGAACGGTGACCACGAAGTCGACCGCATCGCCCACCAGATCACAACGCTCCACTCGCGCACCGTTCTGGCGAGCAGTTTGTCGAACCTGGGCACATGCGTCATGCCCCCGCTGGAAGGCCGCTGCCCCGCTCAAAGCCCCCAGGTCAGCGGCTGATCGTGCCCGGTGATAGCCGACGGCGTAGCCCGCGATAAGCAATGCAGCGCTGCTGAGCGCCACGACGACACCCACAATGCCTGTCATCAGGACTGATGCGCTGCCACGCTCAGACCGCACGATCCACTTCATGGTCCTCGTCCTCATCCAGCCGCGGGCTCGGGAACCACCTGTGCGCGAGCCTCGAGCGGCACGGCGGCCATCCATCGACCCAAAGGCCGAGCCCTAACTCGCACCGTCACCGTAACGAGATTTGGACGCTTGTCGATCATGATCGTGGCTCCGGTCGGAGCTCCGGCCTTGGCTTTGGCGACGGCCGCAGCGTCAGCGCGTGCCGCCTGCCTGGCAACAGCAGCCGCCGCATCGACACAACGCAGCTGGGTGACCACCAGATAGATGCCCCAACACATCATCGTTAGTACGGCGAAGGCGGCCAGGGTTGTGACGGCCAGTTCGGCCGTCACCATTCCCCGCTCTTTGCTGCCCCCCTCTTTGCTGCCCCCCTCTTTGCTGGCCCCTTCGTCAGTGCCCCTTACGGTGCCCCTTTCGGTGCCTCTGTCGTTCCGCGAATTGATCTTCGGCAATTTCATCGTTCGCAGGCTCACAAGTCCCACTCGGCCTCGACTCGGCGCTGCATTACTTCAGAAAGCCGGAGAACGAGTGGATCACCTCCAGAATGAACTTGAGCAGCGCATCGTGGATCGGTCCGCTGGTCACAATGCCCAGCAGCACTCCAGCGATCGCGACGGCGGCGATGATGCCCACTGCCCACTCGGCACTAACCATGCCGCGTTGGTTACGGTCGGTGTGCGGAGCGGATTCGATCACCGCGCCCGTCTCAGCCCCCGCTATGTCTGGCACCGTCATCTCCGACACGGTGCTGTCCGACACCGTGATGTCCTGGGTCATGAATCCTCCTCGGGTATTTCGCGCACCGTTTTATGGGTGCGGCATCGGTCCGGATGCGCTTGGAGTCTCCTTACGGTTGGCTCGATCGTGCGGCCCAGCAACAATCTGTTGACAGCGCTTGGAGTGCCTGACGAGCTGTGGATATCTCTCATGTCGATGCCACTCACCCGAATGCGTTGAAGACGGCAGACACCACGGCCGGCACGATGCCGAGCAGCATGAAAGAGGGAATGAAGCAGATCATCATCGGCAGCACGCTGCGTACACCGACCGCGCGAGCCCGCACCTGGAGCGCGCCACGCCGTACTTCTCTAGCTGCCGCGGCATGGTGCTGCAGGCCCTCGACCATCGAGGTTCCAGACTCGACAGAGCGTGCTAGGTCTTCAGCCGCCAGTCCTAGCTGCGGATGATCACGGAGTGCCCTCCAGGCGGCTACCTCACCGACCCCCAACTCCAGCATCGCCAACACTCGACCAAGATCATCGGCAACCGGGCCGTCGAAGGCTCGCACCACAGCAGCGCAGGCGGTGCTGGCCGGCAGGCCGGCAGCCAGGCAGGCGGCCAACAACTCCAAGGCCTGCGGTGACTCCATGATCAACTGTTGGCGACGACGTCGGGCGGAGCGAGGTTCAAGCCAGCCAAGTGCCAGCAGTCCGGCCACGGCGATGATCGGTGTGGCGAACCAGATCAAGCCGCCAGGCACATTCATGCGAGCTGCGGCTAGACATAATGCGATGGCGCAGGCGCCGCCCAGTAGCATTCGGCGGGCGAGCGACGGCGCATCGGCTCGCCCTCGGATGAGGCTCAGGAACCGTACCGCCACAATGGTGAATTTCGACGTACTGCTGGTAATTCGGTGAAGCTGACCGGCGGGATGCCGCAGCGCCAAGAACATTGCCAGACCTGCCAACGCGGCGCAGAGCACGCCGGTCCACGACACACGACCGAGGCCAACCGTCCAGCTACTCATCAGTATGAGAGGCATCGGACTATGCCTCCCCGGAGGTCTGCCGAGCCAGTGTCTCAATCCACAGCACACCGGAGCACGCCAGCAGCACGCCAGCCAACAGGCATGCCCAGCCGGCAGGCCCGGCCAGCAACCAGCGCGCCGGATCACCTCCCAGCAGGTAGCCGATCCCGACACCGCAAGCCGGTAGCGCAGCCATGACCTTGCCCGTCGCTCGGGCAGCGGCGAGCTCGCTGTTCACCACCCGGCTCAGCGTTTGGTCAGCCGCCAGACTGGCGGCCACTTGATCAAGGGTTGCGGACATCGGCGCACCGGTCTCAACTGAGACTTGCCAAGCTCGTGCCAGCTCAAGAAGACCCGAATGCCCAGCGCGACGTGCTTGCTGCCGCCACATCTCGACTACGTCCCCGCCGA
>DATCXA010000407.1:0-2219 GCA_036566085.1 Propionibacteriaceae bacterium | reverse complement strand
TGATACCGGCCGGCAGCGCAATGGGTCCTAACACCTTCAAGAAACTGCTGGTGATTGTCGCCGCCGCCGCATCTTGGCGCAGCGCCGTTCCTTCCCGGCCGTGCTTCTGCTTGATTTTCGTGCCGCGGTACGCCACGGCTGCATCGACGGGAGGGTGATTGAACGTTTTGGACAGTTCGACAACTGCTGTCTGGAGCTTCGGCTGATCCACAACAACGAGGGCATCGATGGCCGATCCACCCGTCAGAACCTTGACGATTCGCACAGGGTTCAGGCTCTTACCCCCGCCGGCGGCGTCGACACTCTTCGCATAGTCGACCGCAAGACCGGCATCGGCCGGCTTCAGCTGGGTCCGATCGTCTTTCACAGTGAGACCGATCGGTTCAGCCGCCCGGGGACCAAGCTCTCCCGTTAACTTGTCGACAGCCTCCGATGGGTGCAGGCCGCCTACCGCGACGCCGGAGATCTGCGCTTTCCTGGGCAGCTTGTCACCGGCGACTAGGTAACCGGCAACGTACAGAATCCCGACAATGACCAAGACGCCCCCGGCAACCGCAGCGACCAAGAGCCAATTGATCTGTGGTCCGGCCGGCGTCTCATCTGCGGACTGTTCATCCGCCGGGCGATCTGGTCCCTCAATGGTCCTCTCATCAGGGGAAACATCCCATCTTGGCGTCTGAGTGGTCACGAACTGCTACCTCTCTTCCCCCAACGCCCGCTAAGAATAAGCCCCCCGATAGTACGTCAATGGAGCCGGTGCGTTTGGGTCATCATCAGATGGCAGACCGCTGGCACGGACAATCTCCCCAATGACAATGGTGTGATCGCCGCCGTCGTGGACGCCGTACGTCGTGCACTCGAGCCAGGCCAGGGAGCCGTCGATCAGCGGCGTGCCGCTGAGTGGGCTCGGCGTATGCGGGACGTTATCGAACTGACTCAGCAAGTCTCTGCCGCGGTTGGAAAAGTGCTTGGCGAGCGATTCTTGGTCGACGGTCAGCAGCGACAAACACCAGTTCTCGGACTTGATGATCGCGCCGTGAAAACGGCTCGACTTGCTGACGCACACCAGCACCAAAGGCGGCTCCAAGGACACCGAGCAGACTGCGGTCGCCGTCATGGCGTGCTTGACCCCGTGATAGAGCGCTGTCGCAATGGTCACTCCGGAGGCGAAGTGGCCCATGACGTGGCGCAGCGCGTCCGACGAACCTGGGACACCGTAGGCCCCGTCCGGTGTCGTTTGCGCGTTCGGGGACGCCTTTGACCAGCTCGCACTCGTCACAAGCGCTAACTCAGTCCGGCGAATAGGTCGTCAGCCCAGCCTTCGCCTTCAGGAAGCGGAACCCCAGATGCGAGGCGGTAGCACTCATAGGCCCAGCGATCCTCTCCTAGCACCTCTGCGCCAGCGAAGAACGGACCGTCTGGTCTGATCTGAGTGGCATGCGCCCGCATAGCGGCGATCTTCTGTGCCACCCACGGCCGTCCATCGATTTCCACTGCGATGTCTGCGTCGTCAGAGAGCATCACCGACATCGGGCCGTCAGGATCAAAACCCTGGAATGTCTCGTTGTCACCCGCGTCACGCAGCGCCTGAATGCCGGCCAGCAGTCGGCGCTTGCTCATCGTGATCCAGAACACCCGAGATACGGTCCACGGCTCACCGAGGTCGCGCCGGTAGGAGGGCACCCCGGCCAGCTGGGTGGCGTACATGGCTACGCGATGCGCTTGGATGTGATCCGGGTGACCGTAATTCCCGATCTCGTTGTAGGTGATCAGGACCTGCGGGCGGCGGTCGCGAATGACTGGTACGAGCTCATTGGCAGCCTCGAGCAGGTCGGTGGTCCAGAAAATTCCTTCCCGAAGCACATCGCGAGCGATAGCCCGACCGTCAGGGGCGTACGCCATACCGGAATCCCGGAATCGGCCATCGCCACCGAGTCGTAGGTAGTCGGTAACGCCGAGGATCTCCATGGCCAGTTTCAGCTCACCAACCCGGTGCGGCCCAAGATCATCATTCTGATCCGGGGCAAGATGGGCGAGATCTTCGACCAGCACCTCGCCTTCTTCGCCGAGGGTGCAGGTGACCAAACAGACCGCCGTGCCCTCGGACACATACTTTGCCATCGTCACCCCATTGTTGATCGTCTCGTCATCGGGATGTGCATGGACCAACATGAGCCGCCGGGGGGGCAGGGACGTCACATCAGAATTCACGGCCCCAC
>DATCXA010000388.1:0-10496 GCA_036566085.1 Propionibacteriaceae bacterium | reverse complement strand
GCACTGCCGAACAAGCGGCCCGTCAGGCGATCCCCGCACTGCTGGGCGGCATGCAGGCCAACTCTCAAGACCCCGCTGGCGCCATGTCCTTGGCCGGAGCACTCGGTGACCATCCCAGCGATCTGATTGATGGCGGAGTTGATCTTAACCAGGTGGATGCCAATGACGGTGAGAGGATCGTCGGCAACATCTTCGGTCCCAATCAAGATCAAGTTGCGCAGACCCTTGGCGGCAACCTCGGGGGCCAGGCGGGTGGTTTGATTCAGCGGCTGTTGCCGATCTTGGCACCTATCGTGCTCGCCTACCTGTCTAAGCGACTCCTCGGTCAGCGCCAGGGAGATAGCCAGGATGATCCGCTCGGCTCGATCCTGGGTGGCGGCGCGAGTGGGTCTGGCAACCCGTTAAATGATCTCCTGAGCTCAATGCTTGGAGGTGGCGCGGCCTCGGGCGGGCAATCGTCTGGCGGATCTATTCTCGACATGCTTGGCGGCCTCCTCGGAGCTGGCCGTCGCTGAAACCACTTGGACCGTCCGTTCCAATGCATTCGTCGAAGTGCGCTCGAAAAGAATCAGCACAATCCGTTTTGTTTGCGACCACTATCGCGCCGGGCCGCACAAGCAATCCGGGTGCTGATTCTGAGTTGAAGTCAGGCGCCCTATCAGGCCCGCGACATCGGGGAAGGAAGGCTGCCTCTACGCTGTGGCCCATGTCCTCGCCCCCAGGGACTCAGCAGGATTCCCACGAACACGATCAGCCGAGCGTCCGCGAGGTGGACCTCATCGCGGATCATTACGTCGATGAATGCGTCGCCCGCTATCCCGAGACAGCAACTTACTTGGGAATTCCAGATCATGACGACTCCTGGAGCGACTACTCCCCTGATGGCCTAGCAGATCGAGTCGACCACATCCGCCGCACCATCGCCGCACTGCACCGAGCAGCACCATCCGATGAACGCGAGAACACCGCGAAGGAAGCGATGCTGGAACGGCTTGGCCTGGAGGTCGAGCTCTACGACGCCCACATCACAGCATCCCGAGTGAGCGTCATCGCCGGCCAAGCACAAGAAATCCGGTGGATATTCGATCTCATGCCAACCGACTCTGAGGCTGGGTGGCGCAACATAGCTAGCAGGCTGCGTACGGTCTACCGCCCGCTCAGTGAGGTTCGCGAGACGTTGAGCGCTGAGGCTCGCGAGGGAAACATCTCCGCCGTCCGTCAGATTCACGCGACCGTCGACCAGATCCGGTCCTGGACAGGCGAGACGGGCGACGACGACTTCTTCGCCGGCTTGGTTGCGCGAGCACCAGAGCAAGACACATTGCGATCCGATCTCAACAGCGCGGCGAATGAGGCACGCCGCGCGTTTTCGGAATTTGCCGACTGGCTGGAAACCTCACTAGGCCCTCTCGCACCGAGCCTTGACGCAGTCGGAGAGGAACGGTACGCGCTGGACTCCCGGTACTTTCTCGGTGCGGTGATCGACCTCGGCGAGACCTATCAGTGGGGATTCGAGGAGTTACATCGCATTCAGCAAGCCCAGCGCGCTATTGCGAAGGACCTGGTGGGAGAGCCGAACATCAAAGCGGCATACGAGGCGCTGGATCAGGATCCGGCGCGGCGGATCGCGGGCGCGGAGGCCTTCCGCTCATGGATGCAGGATCTCGCCGATCAAGCTGTCGCCAACCTCGCAGGCAAGCATTTCGACATTCCGGATCCAGTCAAGAGAATCGAGTGCTGCATCGCCCCGACCCACGACGGTTCCATCTATTACACCGATCCGGCAGAGGACTTCTCTCGCCCAGGCCAGATGTGGTGGGCCGTACCGGAGGGCATCGATACTTTTTCGACCTGGAAGGAAGTCACGACCGTCTACCACGAGGGCGTCCCCGGTCACCACCTGCAGATCGCCCAGAATGCGTACCGCTCCGAGCTGCTGAACCGTTGGCAGCGCAAGCTCTTCTTCTGTTCAGGCCATGGTGAGGGCTGGGCGTTGTACGCCGAGCAGTTGATGGACGAATTGGGATATCTGGAGCCGGGCGACCGGATGGGCATGCTCGATGCTCAAGCTTTCCGAGCAATCCGAGTGATCATCGACATCGGAATGCACTTGCAGTTGCAGATTCCCAACATCAACCCGTGGCACTTCCGGCCCGGCGAGCGCTGGACCCCAGACGCCGGGTTTGAGTTCATGATTCAGAACTCCTCGACAGACGAGCCGACGCTACGTTTCGAGCTCGATCGATACCTCGGCTGGCCGGGACAAGCGCCGTCGTACAAGGTGGGCGAGCGAATCTGGCTCGAGGCGCGGGAGGATGCCCGCCGTCGACAGGGGGCGGCATTCGATTTGAGCAAGTTCCACGCCGACGCGTTGAATCTTGGGCCGCTGGGTCTGGATCCGCTGCGCGCCGCTCTGGCCCGAATCTGAGCGCCGGTGGTTGATCAAGTCCGGCTCATCCTCGCCTCGGCGTCCGATGCCCGGCTTCGAACGCTCCGCAATGCAGGGCTAGATCCCGAGGTCGTCGTCTCAGGCGTGGACGAGGACTTAGACCCGGTTGACGGTGTCCGGGCGCTGACCGCCCGACTTGCCCAACTGAAGGCCGAAGCCGTGAGCGCCCGAATTGATCATGGACAGCGACCTACGTTGGTAATCGGCTGCGACTCCATGCTTGAGCTCGAAGGCATGGCCTACGGCAAGCCGATCACGCCGGCCGAGGCTGTGCGACGCTGGCATCGGATGCGTGGACGCTTTGGGCTCCTGCACAGCGGCCACCATGTGATGCTCCATCAAGAAGGCGAAGCAATCAGCACGCGAGCCGCGGTCGCGTCGACACTGGTGCATTTTGCCGAGCTCACTGACGAGGAAATCGAGGCGTATGTGGCCAGCACCGAACCACTGCAGGTCGCCGGCGGATTCACCATCGATGGTCTCGGCGGCCCGTTCATTACCGGCATCGAGGGTGATCACCATAACGTGGTTGGCCTTAGCCTGCCGCTGCTCCGCACATTGCTCAACGATCTTGGCATTTCGTGGCCAAGCCTGTGGGGGGATTCCAAACACCTGAAGGGTTGCTGAAGGACTGTGCTCGTCAGCCGAGGTTTGCGTCTCTAGCGTCCCAAACTGGGACCAGCCCGGGAGAGCCCCGCGGGCGATTCCAGGAGGAGCGTCGGATGAAGGAGCTAACAAAGATCATCGCTGCCGGCGTCAGCACTGTCGCGCTAGCTGGAGGCATTGGCGCGGGACTCGCGTACGCCGACACGCCATCGGATGAACCGACCACAACCCCAACAGCGTCAGCGACGAACAGTCCCGCGGAAACACCAACCACGAAGCCCAGCGGCAAACGTGATCAGAACGGCGACCGCCGCGGCTTTGTTCGCAGGCGCCTGCTGGCTCGGGCGCTGCATGGTGAGGTCACCCTCTCGGGCGCGGAGCACCGGGTGATCGTCTTCCAGCGCGGTGAGGTGCAGAAAGTCAGTGCGACGTCGGTGACGGTGAAGAGCAACGACGGCTTCGTCGAGACGTACGCATTAAGTGAGGACACCAAAGTGCGCGAGGACAGGGAGAAAGCCAAAGCCTCTGACATCGATACCTCCGACCGCGTGTTGGTCGTCGCTCTGAAGGATGACTCGGCACTTGCTGCTCGCCGAGTGATCGTTCGAAGCAAATGACCCGATGAGCTATTGAAGTCCCCTCACAGTCAACATGATCAAGATCAAGTTCAGCGTGGCAACGATGCCGATCACCAACCAAGCGACGCCAATGGTGGCCCGCCTGGTCGGCACCATGCGCATCAGTTCGCGATCAGCGGCAATCCGAACCAGCGGGACCAGCGCAAATGGAATACCGAACGACAAGATCACCTGAGACAAGATCAGCAACCGCGTCGGCTCAAGACCAAGTCCCAGCAGGATCAATGCCGGTACTGCCGTCAGCAGCCGACGCCAAATGATCGGAATACGGCGCCGCAGCAGGCCGTCCATGATCACCGAGCCGGCATAGCCACCCACCGAGGTGGAAGCCAAGCCCGAGGCGAGTAAGGCCAGAGCGAAGAGACCGGCCATCAGCGGGCCTAACTCAGCTCCAATTGCGTTATGCGCGGCCTGCAAGCCGTCGACATGCAAGCCAAAGAGGGTGCTGGCAGCCAGCAGCAGCATGCCGACGTTGACAGTGCCAGCCACGAGCATGGCAAGCCCAACATCAAGCCGGATGGTGCGCAGCATCGGAGCGGCACAGTCGGGGTCGGCTCGACCGTGTCGGTCGCGGATCAATGCCGAATGCAGATAAATCGCGTGCGGCATGACAGTTGCACCGAGCATGCCAACCGCAAGAACCGCACTTTCGGTGCCGCTGAGCTTGGGAACCAACCCTGCAATGGCTTGCGCCGGGTCCGGCGGTGAGGCAACCAACCCGGCGAGAAAGCCGACGGTAACGATCGCCAGCATCCCGGTAATGACACGTTCGAAGGTGCGTTGACTGCGACTGTTCTGAAGAAACAAGAGTGCGGTCGAGACAGCAGTCGTAATGAGCGCTCCGGTAACCAGCGGCAGCCCGAACAGCAGGTTCAGCGCAACGGCGCCACCGACAATCTCAGCCAGATCGGTTGCCATGGCAACCAGCTCGGCCTGAATCCAGTAGCAGATTCGGGGCAGCCGGTGATTCCGCCGAGCCACCAAGCCTGGCAACGTCTCTCCGGTAAGCCAGCCGACCTTCGCGGACAGGTACTGCACGAGACCGGCTATCAAAGTCGCTCCGACAAGCACCCACAACAACGAGTAGCCGAAGGCCGCGCCTGCCTGCGTGTTGGTCGCCACATTGCCGGGATCCACGTACGCGACCGCGGCAACGAAAGCGGGCCCGAGCAGTCGGGTGCGCTGCAGTAGCGCCTCTCGTTGCAGCAACATCAACTCATACGCCCTGACCTCAGCAACCTTGCCTTGAGGAGGTTACCGGCCACGATGATCCGGATCGAAACCAACTGGTCACTGCGGCCGCAACAGGACCGCCGAGGCGCGGCTGTCACCGGTGAAGTTGCCGATCCAGCCGTTCCCAGCGAAAGTCATGGTCTTCGCCGCCGCGTCTTCGGCCGTGATCGTGAAACCGGCGGCCGGTAACGCCTGCCGCAGATAGGTCGCAACCTTCGCAGGCGATGGCGAGGAGAGCACGACCGCCACGTTGTTCGGCTGGTCGACCTTGGCTGTGATGACGGCCGTACGCGGAAGAGAGAATTGCCCGATCGGCCCATTGAGGTAGCCGAGTGCGGCAAGAGTGACACCGTCGACCCGAACAGATGGCGGCCCACTAGGAGATATGACGGGTGGCGCTGGACTGGAATCGCTCGAGGAGCCAGCACTACAACCCATCGGGAGACAAGCAACAAGGGTCATGGCAACCGCGAGCCGCCGTTTGCCCCTCTTCCGCACGCGGTCCAAAGTAGTGTGCGCCCAGGTGTCGATTGCACTGTGACAGACAGCCCGCCGGTTTCGCTTCCTTCGTACCCGGGGAAACGACTGAGCCCTTCTCGCGGTGCCCAACACGAGCTCCCGAGTCGGCGAAGCGGGCTCCCTCATAGTGCTGCGCTGCGGCCGCGAGCCCGGACTCGGAGTGGCTCGATAATGTAGCGTCCTGATGTCCCAATCAACGGAGGTTGCCGTTCGCCGCAACCGAGTTCCGGCCACGGTCCGCGCTATGCGACCCCGTCAGTGGGTCAAGAACCTCCTCGTACTAGCCGCGCCGCTGGCGGCCGGCCGCCTTTTCGAGCCAGCGGTGCTCAAGACAGCTGCGCTGGGTTTCGTCGCGTTCTGCCTGGTGAGCGCCTCGGTCTACTTGGTCAATGACGTACGCGATGTCGAGGAGGACCGGCAGCATCCCACCAAACGCTTCCGGCCGATCGCAGCCGGAGAGCTGAAGTCCAGTACCGCTGTTGCCCTCGCTGCCGTAGTCGGTGTCTGCGGGCTCGTGCTTGGCTTCTTCGTCTCAGTGGCGCTGGGAATAACACTGCTGGTCTATGTGTCGCTCCAGCTGCTCTATTCCGCCTATCTGAAACACCTGCCGGTCGTCGACCTGGCTATGGTGGCTAGCGCGTATCTCCTGCGCGCGATCGCGGGCGGCGTGGCAACCGGCATCCCGCTGAGCCAGTGGTTCCTATTGGTAGCCGCGTTCGGTTCGTTCTTCATGGTTTCAGGCAAGCGCTACTCGGAGATGAAATCGCTGGGCAGCGAAGCCGGCACCCGGCGATCACTGACCCGTTACTCCGAGTCGTACCTCCGTTTCGCCTGGATGATGGCTGCAGTTATGGTCCTCATCTCGTACAGTCTTTGGGCTTTCGAAAACCGCGGCGACGGCGCGCTTGGAGTTCCATGGACTGCGATTTCGATCGCACCCTTTACCTTGGCACTCCTGCAGTACGCCCTTGAGGTCGACGCCGGCACCGCCGGCGAGCCCGAGGACGTCGTTCTGAATGATCGTGTGCTGCAGGGCCTAGGCCTGGTGTGGCTGGCGGTGATATCCATCGCCGTCTTCTTCTGATGATTGAAAGAGCGGATTTGAGATGAGTCACGAAGCCGTCCCGGCGATCAAGCCCTCCCTCCCGGAGGAGCAGCCGATGATCCCGGAGCCATTGGTGGAACTGCATGGCTGGGGCCGGGCCTCAGGGACCATGGCGCATCTGGCGCAGATTGACTCGGTTGCCGACGCCGTTTCCGCTCTGCGCAGGTCCGACACCCGACGCGGCGTGGTGCCGCGCGGGCTTGGCCGCAGCTATGGCGACGCGGCTCAAAACGCCGGTGGTACCGCGCTCGATCTCACCAAAATGAACCGCATCCTGTCGTTGGACGCGGCATTGGAACCGCCGACAGTGACGGTTCAGGCCGGTGTCAGCCTTGATCATTTGATGCGGGCGCTGCTGCCGTTCGGGCTTTGGGTTCCGGTGCTTCCTGGTACCCGTCAAGTAACCGTTGGCGGCGCCATTGCCGCGGATGTGCACGGCAAGAACCATCACACCGAGGGCAGTTTCGGCAATCATGTCCGCTCGATCGACCTGCTAATGGCCGATGGCAAGATGCGGACTCTTAAGCCCATTGGCGACACCGAGAGGCTCTTCTGGGCAACCATCGGCGGAATGGGTCTCACGGGCGCAGTGCTACGCGCCACGGTGGCACTGCAACGCACCGAAACCGCGTATTTCTCGGTCGATACCCAACGAGTTACCGACATCGATGACCTGATGCAGCAGATGTCGGAACGTGATGACAACTACACCTACTCAGTCGCGTGGTTCGATGCGGTGACCAGGGGACGCCATCTGGGCCGCGGCGTCTTGACCCGCGGGAACAAAGCCTCACTCGCCGAGCTGCCTCCGAAGCTGAGGCGCGATCCTTTGAAATTCGTGGCGCCGTCCCTCGGAACCCTTCCAGAGATCTTTCCCAACCGAATGATCAACAAAGCAACCGCGAAGGCGTTCAGCACAGCGTGGTACTTGAAAGCACCAAAGCATCGCATGGGCGAACTGCAGAACATCACGCAGTTCTTCCACCCGCTTGATCTGCTGGCGGAGTGGAACCGGATATACGGGCCGAACGGCTTCCTGCAATATCAATTCGTGGTGCCGTTTGAGGAGGCTGAGACTTTCCGACGCTGCCTGGAGATGATCGTCAACTCTGGGCACTTGTCCTGTCTCAATGTGCTCAAGCGATTCGGCGAGGGCAACCGATCACCCCTGTCTTTTCCCATGCCAGGGTGGACTCTCACCGTCGACTTGCCCATCGAACCTGGGCTCGACAAGCTCTGTGACGCACTGGACACCGAAGTTGTCGCAGCCGGCGGTCGGGTCTATCTCGCCAAGGACTCACGGCTTAGCGCAGAGACATTCCGAAAGATGTATCCCCGGCTGGAAGAATTCCTCGCGGTACGCCGGGAGGTCGATCCGGACGGCATATTCAACTCCGATCTTGCTCGTCGGCTGGAACTCAGCAAACCAAGAATGGGCGGTGCGGCATGATCAATGCCGTGGGCGCACCTCAATCTCTGCTACTGCTCGGCGGCACCTCCGACATCGCTCTCGCGATCGCCCGCCGTTACGCGCGGGCCGGACTACGTGTCGTGCTGGCCGCACGGCCAAGCGAGCGGCGTACCGCAGCCGCGACTGAGCTGAAGAACCTTGGCTGCGAGGTCACCGAAGTCGATCTTGATGCGCTTGATCATGATTCGCACGCCGCGACAATCGAGCTGGCTTTTGCCGCTGGTGACATTGACATCGCGGTGATCGCATTCGGCTTGCTTGGTGACCCAGAACGGGCTTGGCAAGATCCTGATCTTGCCCTGGAGCTGGCCGAGGTCAACTACACGGCACCTGTGCACTTCGGGGTATTGCTGGGCCAGCGCATGAAGAACCAGGCACACGGCTGGATCATTGCGCTCTCCAGCGTTGCCGGCGAACGTGTCCGGCGCTCCAACTTCGTCTACGGCTCGACCAAGGCCGGTTTCGATGGTTTCTTCCTTGGTCTGGGCGAGGCGCTCCGCGACCACGGCGTACACGTGCTGGTCGTCCGTCCTGGATTCGTCAAGTCCAAGATGACCTCAGGTCTGGACGAGGCTCCACTGGCAGTAACGCCAGACCAGGTAGCCGCGGCGGTCGCTGAGGGGATCAGTGCCAAACGGGAGCTCGTCTGGGTGCCAGGACCGCTGCGTGTCGTCATGTCCGGACTGCGACACGTCCCCCGCCCGATTTTCCGCAAGCTGCCCATCTAGCCAGGCCGTCGTAACCCACCTGAACGTAGCTTTCGTACGACCCCGATGGTGGTTGGGGATGGCCGACCAAGCCCGCGAGCTGCGTGTCAGAGCGGCAATCACGTCCAACGCCCAGTAACTCAGACCGGCGGTACGCCGTGCCGGCGCGTGGAAAAATGTCGATCCTTGGTGGCGGCCGCAGCGAAACGGGCGATCAGCTCGCGGCGTACCTGACTGGGTTCGACGATGGCATCAATGACCAGCTCGCTCGCCAGCCGCAGGATGTCGATGTCGGCCTCGTACTCCTTGCGGAGCCGCTCAACGTAGGCCGTCCGCTCCGTCTCTTCGGTGATCTCGGCGATCTTGTTGGCATACACCGCATTGACCGCCGCCTCGGGACCCATGACAGCGATCTTGGCGCTTGGCAGCGCTAGGCACGCGTCGGGCGCGAACCCAGGTCCAGCCATTGCGTAGAGCCCGGCCCCGTAGGCCTTGCGAAGGATCAAGGAAATGGTCGGCACGGTGGCCTCTGCGACGGCAGTGATCATCTTGGCACCGTGTCGGATGATGCCCTGCCGCTCCACGGCGCTGCCGATCATGAATCCTGGCACGTCGGCCAAGTAGAGCAGCGAAATGTTGAACGCGTCGCACTGCCAGATGAAGCGGGCACCCTTGTCGGCCGAATCGACGAAGAGCACCCCACCCTTGACGGCCGGCTGATTCGCGACGATGCCGATCACCTCGCCCTCAAGGAGCGCAAAACCGGTTACCAATTCGGGAGCAAATAGTGGCTTGACCTCGAAGAATGAGCCGGCATCCACGATCGCCTCGATCACGGTGCGGATGTCGTAGCCGACTGACTCTTGCGTTGGGACAAGATCATCGACAAAGCGCCGTGCCGGCTCAATCGAGTCATAGCTGGGTGGGGGACATCGCCAGTTCTGAGGCACGTAGGAGAAGTACTGCTTCGCCTGCTCGATCGCCTCCGTGTCGTCGGCGGCCAACTGATCTCCGCAACCTGAGATCGTCGCGTGCATCCGGGCACCGCCCATCTCCTCGAGCGTGACCTTCTCCCCCACCACCATCTCAGCCATCCGCGGAGACCCGAGATACATCGAGGCATTCCCCTCGACCATGATCACCACGTCACAGAAAGACGGGATGTACGCCCCACCGGCCGCGCTCGGCCCAAAGAGGCAGCAAATCTGAGGCACCTTGCCGGAGAGGGCCACCTGGTTGTGGAAAATGCGGCCGGCCCCCCTACGACCGGGGAACAGATCAACCTGATCTGTGATCCGGGCGCCGGCCGAGTCGATGAACCAAAAGATCGGCAACTCGTCGCGCAGCGCTACTTCAGTCATGCGGATGATCTTTTCTACGGTCCGGGCGCCCCACGAGCCGGCCTTAACGCTCGGGTCATTGGCGACCACCAGGGCCGGCCGTCCCTGGACCAGACCGCGCCCGGTGACTACCCCATCAGCCGGCAGATCCTCGCCCATGGCATTGCCGAGTTGGCCGTCTTCAACGAACGTGCAGTCGTCGAACAGCAAGTCGATGCGATCGCGTACAAACAGCTTGTTCGCGCTTGCCAACTTGGCGGCCGCGCGTTCTGTGGGAGAAAGGGTACGGTCCCGCGCGGCCTTGATGCGGTCCATGATCGACTACTCCACCGGGAGACCCAGCCGGCGGGCGATCAAAAGCCGCTGCACCTCCGACGTACCCTCGCCAATCTCGAGGACCTTGGCGTCGCGATAGAAGCGGGCCACCG
>DATCXA010000012.1:0-10051 GCA_036566085.1 Propionibacteriaceae bacterium | reverse complement strand
CTCCGTACGCACCGGCGTGCTGCTACTCAATGACGTGGTGATCATCCATCACGAACCCAGGCCGGACGGCAGCCGACAGATGCCCGAGGTGGGCATCGTTATCCCAGCCCACGCAAGCGCCCTGGGCAAAGCCATCCTCGCTTTCGACGACGATGCCGCATCCCGCATGCTCGCGGCGTCGGCCCTGCGGAGCATGACGGGTGAGACTGTCACTTCCCCTGTTGAGCTCAAGGAGCAGCTCGCTGACATCGCCTCCACTGGGCTCGCTCGAGAGCAGGAGGAGGCCGTCCTTGGTGAATGCGCGATCGCCGGGCCGGTCTTCGACGTATCCGGCGCGCCAGTGGGAGCCATCGGACTAGTGGTGCCCTCCGCGAACTGGCCCGTCGACCCAGCAACCAGCGACGCCGTCCGCGATGCCGCACGCGCTATCTCAAGAGAACTCGGCGCGATGTCCTGGCCGCCAGCCGCCAGCTAAGCCGTAGTCGAACTCAACCCGCCACGAAGCTGCGCTCCGCTTAAACCCAGGCCTCGCCGAGGCCGTGTGCACCTAACAGAGCCTCTCGACATCTCGAGTTCTCTGTGTTCGTCAAGCGGTCGAAGCGTCGCTCTGGGGTCCGAGTAATGAGTTATCCGAGGAGCTAGCGGCCGGGGTTGAGCCAGCCGATCTGCCGGCGCGGACCGCAATGGACGAAGTGCTGGCTTTGCTGAGATGACCGCCAGCGCGTGCAGTGCCGCCTTGGGGATGTGAGCGGCGGAGTTCTCCACAGGTCGAGTCGTTGGCTCGACTTGGTGGTGAGCGTGTGGCTGGATGTGCTGACCCGCCCAAAGGTGGACGGAGGGTGTCGGATGGGGGCACGTCGAGTGGATCGAGAGACGGCGGAGTCGGTCGCTGTAATTGCCGGCATCGGCTCGTTCCCTGAGCAAGTCGACTACGGCATGCCCATCACGCGGATTCGTTACGGCAGCGTCGCGGGTGATGCTTGGCCGTCTCAGTCATCGCGTGCCGCAAGCGCTCCTTTGATCCCGCTTGGCTTGTTGGCGGCCGCAGTCGTGATCATCTTTGCTTTGCTCCGGATGGTGACGAGAGAATCCAGCCTTTATCTCTCCATGCACAGAGAGAGAGGATGTTGATCATTATGGCGAACTCGGCAACCGAGATGATCTTTACGCCCCGCTGGTACACCGTTGCCCAGGTGGCACAGTTGCTCAACTATGGGGAGAGTAAGGTTCGCATGCTGATCATCACCGGCCAGCTGCGGTCGATCAAGGATGGGCGGTCCCGCAGGATTCTTCCTGAGTGGGTTGAGGCCTACGTTCAAGATCGCGCCAAGTCGACCGAGGACATCTGGTGACGAGTCGGAGAGCCAACGGCGAAGGGTCGATCTTTCCTTACCGCAATGGGTTCGCGGCTTACGTCTGGATCACGACTCCGTCAGGTAAACGTCAGCGCAAGTACGTCTACGGTCGCACTCGTGAGATTGTCCACGGCCGATGGGTGGAGCTCATCCGGAAAGCCGCGCGCGGGCCGGTCGTCACCAAGGTGCCGACAGTTGGGCAGTTCCTCCATCGATGGCTCGAAGAAACGGTTGCTCCGAATCTTGCCCCGCTCACGTACGCGACGTACGAAAGCCACGTGAAGAACTACATCGAGCCCGGCATCGGTGCCCTGCGACTTGATCACCTTCGCGTCGCCGATGTCCAGGCGTGGCTCAATCGCCTAGCCGCGGAATGCCAGTGCTGCGCGCAGGAAAAGGACGTCCGTCGGGCGCTTAGCGGCGCGGCACGGTGCTGCGCGCTCGGGAAGTGCTGTCATCAGGTGGTTTCACCGCGCACAATCAAGGACGTTAGGACCGTCCTGCGTTCAGCGCTGCAGTCGGCAGTCCGTCAAGAATTGATTGATCGCAATGTTGCTCAGCTCGTACAGATTCCCAAGCAACGCAAGCGAAAGATCTTGCCCTGGACGAGTGAAGAGGCCAGGCGCTTTCTCGAATCCGCGCGCTCCGACTCCGATCCGCTTTACGCCGCATACGTCCTGGTCTTAGTCCTCGGTCTTCGCAAGGGTGAGGTCCTCGGCCTCGCCTGGGAGGCCGTCAATTTCGGTCAAGGCACACTTGTGCCCGACCATCAACTCCAACGAGTCCGGCGATCCCTCCTCTACCGGGAAACGAAAACCGAGGCATCCGATGCCTGGCTCCCCATGCCAGACATCGTGGCCGCGGCACTGATGATCAGGCGCACACAACAGGACAGGGAGCGGGAGGCTGCCTGTGAGATCTGGCAGCAGACGAAAGATATGCCGTCACTGATCTTCACCGGTCGTTATGGCACTCCCGTCGATCCTCGCACTCTCAACAGGAAGTTCACCGCGCGCTGCGACGCCGCGGGGGTGCGCCCGATCACTGTTCATGACGCCCGGCACACATGTGCCACGCTGCTCGTCGACCTCGATGTGCATCCGCGCGTGATCATGCGAATCCTTCGGCACGCCGACCAAGCGGTCACGATGGAGATTTACGCAAATGCCAGCTCGGCTGCCACACGTGAGGCTCTGCGGCGACTTGGAGACATTCTGCACTAGCGCGCTGCTGTACTTTGCTGCTGTACTCGCAGCTCAGCGACTCTGGTCCAGCATCCGAATATGTTTCTGATCAGGCATTCCACTGGTCGGGGTGACAGGATTTGAACCTGCGACCTCTTCGTCCCGAACGAAGCGCGCTACCAAGCTGCGCCACACCCCGTACCGCACCGAGCCTCGGAGAGTCTAGCCCATCGCGCCTCGGCTACTCGCGCCGTTTCTGGCTGCCAGCTGGGCGATCATGCCGCGACTAAGCGGCAGAAGTCCCCACTTCAAAGCTGGTGAGCGTGAGCAGTGTCGCCTCAGGGCGGCAGGCAAAGCGGATCGGTGCGTAAGGAGACGTTCCGACGCCGGCGGAGACGTGCAACCACGCAGTTCGGCCATCGGCGCTGTGCCGCGACAGTCCCTTAGCGCGCCGAGTGTCCAAGTCGCAGTTGGTGACCAGCGCCCCGTAGAACGGCACACACACCTGGCCGCCGTGGGTATGTCCCGCAATGATCATGTCGTGCCCGTCAACAGTCATGGCGTCGAGCACGCGACGATACGGCGCATGCGTGACACCAATCGCAAGATCAATTTCCTCGCGATCAATCGGGCCGGCCACATCGGCGTAACGATCTTGATCAATATGGGCATCGTCAGTCCCGCGGAAACCGATCCGGACTCCCTTGATCTCCAGTGAGGCGCGGGTATGGGTGAGGTCGATCCATCCCGCTTCCTTGAACCCGAGTCCAAGATCTTGCCAAGGCAGTGCGCGTTCCGGCGGCCGTTCACTCCGGCTCGGGCCCAGCAAATAGCGCAGCGGGTTCCGGAACTTCGGCGGGCAGTAGTCATTCGCACCCCAGACGTACACGCCGGGCCGATCAAGCAACCGACCGAGGCTGCCGAGCACGAACGGCACCGCCTCGTGATGCGCCAGATTGTCACCAGTGTTGATCACCAGGTCCGGCTCCAGCGCGCCCAGAGTGGACAGCCAGCGCTGCCGAGCCTTTGCATACGGCGTCATGTGGAGATCAGACACATGAAGTAGGCGAATCGGGCGCGTACCCACCGGCAGCACCGGCACCGTGACGCGCCGCAGCCTAAAGGCATTGACCTCGTACAGCCCGGCGTAGGCCAGGCAGCCGGCGCCAACCGCCCCTACGCCGAGGAGGCCTTTGCCGATCGTGGTCAACGTGTCACGCTTCGCAGACATAAACAAAAGGCTACAAGCGATGTCTGCTGTCACACTTGATCGCATGTCTGACGCACCAAGCAGCCTCAAAGGGCGCCTCCGCTCTGATCTGACCGAAGCGATCAAAGATCGCGACAAGGTCAGGTCCGGCACCATCCGGATGGTCCTGACCGCGATCACCGAGGCTGAGGTGGCCGGCACAGAGGCGGTCGAACTTTCTGATCAGCAGGTGCTCGACGTCGTGATCAAAGAAGCCAAGAAGCGTCGTGAGGCCGAGGAGGCGTACGCCAACGCCGGCCGCGCGGAGCTGGCCGAGAAAGAACATGCCGAGTCCGAAGTCTTGGCTGATTACCTGCCCAAGCAGCTGACCCAAGATGAGATCAGCGCCATCGTTGCCGACGCCATCGCTGCCACCGGCGCTACCGAGTTGGGCATGAAGGGCATCGGCAAAGTGATGGCGCAAGTGACGCCTCAAACCAAGGGCCGAGCCGACGGCAATGTGGTCGCGGCCGAGGTCAGGCGTCAGCTGTCTAGTTAAGTTCAGCAATCACCGACTTGTCAGCCTCTCAGAGTGCTATCGCCCGTTGAGACGCTGACAAGTCGGCGCAACGTAATGAGTTAGCGCTGACCAGGTGGACGCGGCGGGAATGTCGGCGGTGTAGCCGGAGGCTGCTGCTTCTTCTTTTGCGCCTTCTTCTTAGCGGCCTTCTCCTTGGCAACCACGGCGGGGTCGCGCCCATTGGAGTAGATCGCGTACACGGTGCCGAACTCAGATATCCATGAGCCGGGACTCGGCGACCAGCTCATGAAGTCGAACTTCGGCACTTTGTCGCTGTAGGTGTAGCGCTTCTCGACAGTGAAGCCCATCCGCTCCAGCTTGCGGGTTGCAGCTGAAATGCTCAGACCGTTCAGACTGGGCATCTTCACCTGCTTACCAACCTGGATCTTGCGCGGAGGCTGGTTGAAGCCAGTCTTCGGGATCTGCTGGAAGTACTTCTGCATGACTGGCTTCCAGATCTTCATACCGGCGTCACCGCTACCCGAACCTTCCAGGTAGACCCCCGTGGAGGGCACCCGGTAACCCTTGATGCCGGACCGACGGTAGTAGCCTCCACCGCGCTTGGCGAAAGGCCTCTTCGTGTTGTCGATCGAGATCATGGCCACGCCGGCGATCTCAGGTGTGTATCCGGAGAACCAGACAGCTGCGTTGCTGTTGATCGTTCCAGTCTTGCCGGCGATATCGCGGCCGTCGTAGATCTTGGCGCGCTTGCCGGTTCCTTTATCGACCACCGACTTCAAGACCTTGTTGACGCCGTCGGCGACATCCTTGTCGACCACTCGCCGACAGTTGGCGTCCGGTACGGCAAGGTTACTGCCGGAACGTGTCGTGATCTTGGAAATGATGATCGGATCGCAGTGGATGCCGCGGGCCGCGAAGGTTGCGTACGCCTCGGCCATGGACAGCGGGCTCACCTCAACGGTGCCCAACGTGAAGGACGGCTTGTCCTGATACCACTTCACGATGTCCAACGGAGGTTGGCCAATGCGCGCCCCCACCTTGACCCCAGTCCTCTCGGCCATCTTGGTAACCCGGCACATGCCGGCCGCCAACTCCAGCTGAATGAAGTAAGTGTTGACCGACCACTGCGCCGCTTCCATCATGCCGATGGTCTTGCTGTGCCCAACCGAGTTTCTGACAACCCAGTGGTCCCAGATGCGCTCCCGTCCCTTGCAGGAGGTATAACGCCGGCCGCTGAAGTTGAAGGGAGACCTGGCGTGGAACTTCTTGCTGATCGGGATGCCCTTTTCCAGCGCTGCGGCGAGCGTGAAGAGCTTGAAGGTGGAACCCGCCTGGTAGCCCTGAATGCCACCCATCGCAGGGTCTGCAGCCAGGTTCCAGTAGGTCTGCCCGTTCTTGGCATCGCTGCCCATCACTGGCCTGCTCTGCGCCATAGCGATGATCAAGCCGGTACCGGGCTGAATCATGTTCATGGTCGAGATCACCGGGTCACGAGGCCCCACGACCGAGCTAACTTTTTGCTGCGCGAGGTCCTGGGTCTTCGGATCAATCGCAGTCTGAATGATCAACCCGCCACGGTTGATCATGTTTCCACGGTCTTCTTCGGTCTTGCCCAGGCTCGGAGAATTCAGCAACGTACGTCGCACGTAGTCACACAGGAAGGGATACCGCGTCCCAACACAGCCGTTTCGGGTCTTCTTGACTTTGTCTTGATCGAAGCCGACCTTCTTCGCCTGTCGCGCCTGATCGACCGAGATCAGCTTGAGCTCAGCCATCCGGTTGAGCACGACGTCGCGACGGTCCAGTGCTGCGCTGGGATTGCGTACCGGGTTGTTCGCGTCTGGGTTCTGCACCAGTCCAGCCAGCATTGCCGACTGGGCCAGGGTGAGCTTGGAGGCCCTCGTCGAGAAGTAGTGGCGAGCGGCGGCCTCGGCGCCATAGGCACCCTCGCCGTAGTAGGCGATGTTGAGGTAGCGCTCGAGGATTTGATCCTTGCTGAACTTCTTCTCCATCGCGATCGCATACCGCAGCTCGCGAATCTTGCGTTCCATGGTTGGCGCCTGCGCCTCGCGTACGCACTCGCTATCGCCCTTGGCCTGGCACGCCTCGATCTGCACCATCTTGACGTATTGCTGGGTAATTGAGGATCCACCCTGGGTGATACCGCCATCGGTGGAGTTGCGCACCAACGCGCGCATCGTGCCCTTGAAGTCCAAGGCGCCATGCTCGTAGAACCGGTGATCCTCGATGGCGATCTGCGCCTGTCGCATGATCGGGGAAATGTCCTTCAACTTCACCGGGATCCGGTTCTCGTCGTAGAAGTACGCCAAGGTCTTGCCGTTACCCATCAGCACCTTGCTGCGAGTCGCCGGCGCAGGGGTGGAAAGCTCAGCAGGCAGGCTCTCGAGCTCGGCGGCTGCCGCACTGCTGGTCACACCCGCCATACCGGCGAATGGGATGAACAGCCCTGCGACCAAAACACCGGCGAGGACACTGACGACGAGGAACATGACAAGTGAGTACGCGAGGCTCCCCATGCGCTTCGGCGTAAACGGCACGGACACAAGCCTAAGGGAGCGACCCACCCCTTCTGAGTCACGTACTGATACCAAATCTTGACCTGAGGGCAGATTTGATTGAATTGTCAAGCAACCAAAGGTCACAAAACGGCAAACATCGCGATACCAGTCTGGTCATCTCGAAGATGCCGTGCGTAGCGTGTCATACCGCCGTGCCATACGGGCCGGGGAAATGCCCGGTACGGCGAAGTTCACGAGGGGGAGATGCAGCGTGCCTGCAATGCAACGTGAAGACTGGACCATGCGCGCCAAGTGCCGGGGGATGGAAGATGCCCTCTTTCCGGAGGCGTCCGATCAAAAGCGTGCCCGACTGGTGTGCTCGGGGTGCCCAGTGCGCTACGAGTGCCTGGCCGAGGCTCTGGACAACCGCATCGAATGGGGTGTTTGGGGCGGCATGACCGAACGCGAGCGGCGCTTGCTGCTTCGCCAACGGAGTGATGTCACCTCCTGGAGGTCTGTGCTCCTGGGCAAGTCGAACCCACAGACCGCAGACCAAGCGAAGTCCTCGGGCTCTCAGTCCTTGTCTGCCAGAAGGTAGCCGACTCGGCGGAGTGCCGCCAGGTCGGTCACATCGGTCGGCAAGGACTGAACCTGAGTCTGCGCCACAGTTGGGCGCGCCGAGGCAAAGCGTTCAATCTGGCGACTTTCGGTGGCGATCAGTCGCATGAGATTGGCGTGACGTCGTAGCGCCTCCACCTCCAATACCGCTGAGGTGTCGGCAAGGTCCTCAGCGACGGCGAGTGCTCGCTCCGGCGAGAGCGCCAGTGCGCTGGTGTGTACCCGGTTGATCACCATGCCCGAGATGGGCATGGCTTCCTCAGTGAGCCGGTCCACGAAGTACGCGGCCTCGCGGAGCGCGTCATGCTGCGGAGTGGCGACGACCAAGAACGTGCTGTGGCGTGACGACAGCAACTGAAACGTCGCCGTAGCCCGTTGCCGAAATCCGCCGAAGAGCGCCTCGAAGGCGCGGACGAATGTCTTGACGTCGTTGATGATCTGGGCGCCGAGGATCTTGGTGATCACTGCAGACATCATGCTGAAGCCGGCGCTCATCAGCCGCAGCGGTCCCCGAGTCGGGGGCATCAACATGCGCAGAAACCGCCCATCGAGCAGTGAACTGAGATGTTCCGGGGCGTCCAAGAAGTCCAGGGCTGATCGTGCGGGGGGAGTGTCCACCACAATGAGATCCCAGGTGCCGTGGGCTTCAGCCTCGCTGTGCAGCTGCCCGAGCTTCTCCATGGCCATGTATTCCTGAGTTCCGGAGAACTCCGAGGACAACGCCACATAGAACTGGTTCTGCAAGATCGCTTCCGCCTTCTCCGGCGTGGAATGCGCGATCACTACGTCGTCGAAAGTGCCTTTCATGTCGAGCATCATCGCGTCCAAGCTGCCGCCGGCCGCGCTGTCGATTATGGGCACCGGTCGAGGAGTGTTGTCCAGCTCGCCAACGCCGAGGGATTGGGCCAGCCGTCGTGCCGGGTCGATGGTCAGGACAACCACCTTGCGGCCCGCTTCCGCGGCGCGCAGCGCAATCGCGGCGGAGGTCGTGGTTTTGCCCACTCCGCCTGATCCGCAGCAGATGATGATCTTGGTATCCCGGTCGCCGATGATCTTGTCGATGTCGAGGAAGGGCACTGCAAATCGAGCCTGTGGTAGCTCCGGCAGTGCTTTTGGCTGGCCTGAGTCGGTCACGCTGCCTCCAGGTTCATCTGATCGGTCAGCTGCTCGGCAATTGCGAAAATGGCACCTTCATCAATGCCACCATGATCAAGAGAGATCTGCACGAGGGGAACGGCTAAGGCCGTCAGCCGATCATGGCGTTGCTGCTCTTGGAGCGTACGCCCAGCCTCGATCCCGAACTCTTCTGCCAACGCTTGGTTCTGCTTCATCGTCAGCCCGGGCACCTTCAAGATCACGGAACCGGTCGCTGCCGCGTGCAGTTGATCCTGGCTGAGGGGAGTTGGCGTCACCATGTTTTCGATCACTGTGCCGATTCGGATCTGCGTGGGCCGCAGCGCGGCCACGGCTTCCTCGGTTTCGGTGACCGGCATGTCCTCGAGCAGCGTGACCAGATGCACCGTCGTAGTCGCCGACCGCAACAGTCGCATGATCGAATCGGCCTGGTTACGGACGGGTCCGACCTTGGCCAGCCCGGCGACGGCTGCGTGCACGTTGAGAAACTGCGCGATCCGGCCTGTCGGTGGCGCGTCGAGGACCACGGCGTCGTACGCGTTGGGACGGTTTTTGATCTTGCGCCGGACTGCCTCGTACACCTTGCCGGTGAGTAGTACGTCGCGCAGCCCAGGTGCGATCGAGGTGGCGAAGTCAACGGCTCCGAAGCGATCGAGAGCCTTGCCGGCAAGGCTGAGGTGATAGAAGGTGTCAAGGTATTCCATCAACGCGTCCTCGGCATCAATCGCCAAGCCGTAGACAGCGCCGCCTGCTGGCGTACGGCTGATACGGCGTTCTTCAGCGCCAGTCAGCGGTGGTACGTCGAACAGCTCGGAGATACCCTGCCGCCCTTCCACCTCACAGACCAGTACTCGCCGGCCGCTGGTGGCAAGAGCGCAGCCGAGAGCTCCGGCGACAGTGGTTTTGCCGGTGCCGCCTTTACCGCTGACGATGTGCAGGCTATGGCGTGGACTCACGACACACCTGCGATGGTGATGCCGGCATGTGTCTTGTAGCGCCGGTTGATGGCAATCAGATTCGCGGCGAGGGCCTCGACCTGGCCGGCATTGCGGAGCCGTCCCGCGTATATGCCACGTGCACCCGGGATCGCTGAGGCAAGCTCGCACACCACCCCGACCGACTCGCGGTCTTCGCCTAGAACCAGCACATCATCGTCGAAGTGATCAATGGTCGGGTCATCGAGCAGCGTGGCGCTGACGTGGTGGAAGGCGGCGATCACCGTGGACTGCGGGAGCAGCTGCTGTGCTTCCTCGGCTGCGGAGCCGGATGGTATCTGCAGCGGGAAGGGTCCTCGCTTGTCGAAGCCAAGTGGATTGACGCAGTCGATGACGATCTTGCCGGCCAGCTCATTTGTCAGGGAGGCCAGCAGTGCGGCGTGACCGTCATAGGGCACCGTGACAATGACCAGTTCGGCGGCCGCAGCGTCGGAGTTGCTGCCGCCGGCGATTTGCCCAAGGCCTTCCAGCTGTGCGTACTCGGCGGCGAGCTTTTCGGCTCGCTCGGCCGTCCGG
>DATCXA010000290.1:0-2926 GCA_036566085.1 Propionibacteriaceae bacterium | reverse complement strand
GGACGGCATGACATATGAACAGAAAGACATTAGCGATCTTCCGGCCGTCATCGAGTTTGATCCCGGCAGCTTCGTCCTGACCGCGTTCGGCCGCTTCAACGGTGGCACGGTGCGTGGCGACAAGGCACTGGCCGACCGCTTTCTCGGCATGTTCTTCAGAATCTGAATGACCTGTGACCGCCCGCATAGCTGTACCGCGCTATGAGTTGGAGTCGGGGTCGTACGCCACCGGACTAAGAGCTGGTGCACACTGGGTCGGTGGCCGATGTGGCGACCTACAGCGTGGTCACTGCGTTGAGCCACGCCGGCCTCGTTCGTGACCATAATGAGGACAGCCTCGTCATCGGCCAATGGACCTTATGTGCGGCAGAGACCGAGACGCCACAGAATCTTGTCTTTCCTCTTGCCAGCCCGTTGATGGTTGCGGTTGCCGATGGTCTCGGCGGACATCCTGGCGGTGATATTGCCAGCTCATTTGTGGTGCGGGAGCTGGCGGCGGGCCCGACGCTCGACAGCGAACAGAAATTGCGAGAAGTTCTGGGTGCCTGCAACAGAGCCCTTTACGAGATCGCTGCAGATCAGCCGAAGCTGATGGCGATGGGCACGACGGTTGCCGGTGTGCTGCTGACGTCCGATCAAGTGTTCGCATTCAATGTTGGAGACAGTCGGGTTTACAGTCATGGGCCGAATGGACTTCGACAGGTCAGCGTCGATGACAGCCCACCACTGGCTCCCGGCCAGGAACACACCGTTATCGTCACGCAAACACTCGGTGGCGGACTCACCTACACAGACATTGAGCCACACGTGTCGGCATTTCCGCAGTCGGCCGAGGTGCGCTGGCTTATCTGCAGTGATGGACTCTCCGACCTGGTACGCAGCCAGACTCTGAGTGAGCTGCTCGAGGAGACCGATGACAGTCGTGCCGCCTTCGAGCTCTGGAAGGCAGCGATCGAGGCCGGCGGCCATGACAACATCACATTGGCCCTTGTCCGAGTCGTCGCGGAGTCGACCGCCGCCACCGGATGATTGATCGGCTGCTCAAGGCGGCCCAGTACGGCGTCTTCGTGCGGAGCGATCACGGCGTCGTGTCGCGCGAGAAATAGCTCGGAACGATCTTGCCCGACGGCTGAAGATCATCTTGCAGGACGCCGGTACTCACACTTGTCCGGGCGGGCGAGGTGATGAAACCCTCGTCGTAGGTGATCGAGAAGGGCAGGCGCTATGGAAGAACCACGCAAGCTGTATCGCAGCCGAAACCAACGCATGCTGGCCGGGGTATGTGGCGGCCTGGCCGAGTACTTCAACGTCGACGCGACGTTGATCCGAGTCCTCTTCCTCGTACTGGCAGTATTCGGCGGATCCGGGCTCCTGATCTATGTGGTGATGTGGCTCATCGTCCCCGATGTAAGCAAGGTCTGAACTGCCGATATCCCCCATCAAGGGTGATGCTCGTCCAATCTAAAGGTGGTTCACTCAGGCCATGTGCAGATGGATGGCCTACTCCGGTGACCCGATCCTTGCCCAGGAGCTGCTGTTCCGCCCGGCCCATTCGATCATCGACCAGAGTCTCCACTCGCGCCTCGGCGCCACTACGACCAACGGTGACGGCTTCGGAATCGGCTGGTACGGCGACGGGCCCGAGCCAGCGGTATTCAAGAGCATCGAGCCGGCGTGGAACGACCGGAACCTGCGCGAGCTCGCAGGTCAAATAGAAACCCCGGTGTTCTTCGCCCACATCCGAGCGTCCACTGGTACCCCGGTGCAGCGCTCCAACTGCCATCCGTTTCGGTATGGGCGCTGGCTGTGGATGCACAACGGCGCACTCCGCGACTTCCACAACACCAAACGCGACCTCGTGATGGCGGTCGACCCGACACTGTATCCAGACATTGAAGGGTCCACGGATTCAGAGACCCTGTTCTTCTTGGCGCTCACCTTCGGGCTCACCGATGACCCATTCGACGCGGTCGCGCGGGCCATCGGCTTAGTGGAAAAAGTGGGCTATGATCACGGAGTCGACCACCCGTTCCAGGGAACTGTGGCCACGACGGACGGCGAGTCGATTTGGGCATTCCGCTATTCCAGCGAAGGCAAGAGCCGGTCGTTGTACTTCTCCACCAACGTTGCGACGCTGCGCCAACTGCATCCCGAGGTGGAGATTCTTCATGGTCTTGGTGAGGAGACCCGGCTGGTGGTTTCAGAACCACTCGGCGACCTGCCCGGAGCCTGGAACGAAGTACCCGAGTCCGCAGCTGGCGTCATCCGCCCCGGCACGGATGAGATGCACTCTTTCCAGCCCATCGCTCCTTGAGCAAGATCACCGCCTAGGCGCTCGGCCAGTCCGAGACGGCAGCTGCGGCCATGGCGAGGCTCATGGCGTCCCTCAGGCTGGCCGGCGTCACGACCTCTGATGGCAACGACTCTGGATCCCAGCCAGGTCCGCCGGCCAAGACGAGCAGCGGCCGCCGAGGCCCGGCTAGGAGCACGCGCAGTTGGTTGACATCCGCGGTCTCGGCAGTATGGGCCCAGAGCACGACGACGGCCGGTCCAGTTCGTCTCACGGAGTCGATCAAGGCCGCTGGCGGCACCCGTGCGCCGAGCATCCGGCAGGCCGCGCCAGCCTGAGCCAGCGCAGCGGCCAGCGCCTCAAGCGGCAAACTGTGCTGCTCCTCATCGGTGCAGGCCAGCAAGATGCGAGCCCGCGTGATAGCCGATGCTGGTCTTGGTACGGCACCGAGCACTTCAGAGCTGGTACGCGAGAGCAGGTGCTCGACATCCACCAGACTCCGCGTGACCACGTGCCGCTTGCCGATGCCCACCAATACCGGCCGCAGGACGTTGTCCCATGTGGCCACGACGTCATCCGCCTCAATGGCGCGCTCTAGGATCTCGCGCATCTTGGCCGAATCCAGGCGCACCGCCG
>DATCXA010000359.1:0-2421 GCA_036566085.1 Propionibacteriaceae bacterium | reverse complement strand
GGATAGCGCGGCTTGGCTACCTGACAACTAAACACATCTACCTCCGAGATAGAGCAGAAAGCGCAGGCAATGGCAGAACTCACCATTCGTCCAGAGGAAATCCGCGAAGCACTGGATCGCTTCGTTCGGGGATATACGCCGGAGACGGCCAGCCGCGAAGAGGTCGGAACAGTCGTCACATCTGGCGACGGCATCGCGCGGGTCGAAGGCCTGCCTTCGGCCATGGCCAACGAGTTGCTCGAGTTCGAGAACGGCACTCTCGGCATTGCACTGAACCTCGACGTCCGCGAGATCGGTGTCGTGGTGATGGGTGAGTCGGGCGGCATCGAGGAAGGCCAGGTCGTCAAGCGCACCGGTGAGATCCTTTCCGTGCCGGTCGGTGACGGGTACCTCGGTCGTACGGTTGACGCGTTGGCCAATCCGATCGACGGGCTCGGCGAGATCACCAACATTGGCGAGCGCCGCCCCCTCGAGCTCCAGGCCGCCGGTGTCATGGATAGGCAGGGCGTCAATCAACCATTGCAGACGGGGATCAAAGCCATCGATGCGATGATCCCGATCGGGCGTGGCCAGCGGCAGTTGATCATCGGCGACCGCAAGACCGGGAAGACGGCGATTGCCGTCGACACGATCATGAACCAGAAGAGTGCCTGGGAAAGCGGTGACCCGGAGCAGCAGGTGCGCTGCATCTACGTTGCGATCGGTCAAAAAGGCTCCACCATCGCTGCTGTTCGCGGAGCGCTGGAGGATGCCGGTGCTCTCGAATACACAACGATCGTCGCGGCGCCCGCGTCAGACCCGGCTGGCTACAAATACGTTGCGCCGTACACCGGCTCGGCAATCGGGCAGCACTGGATGTATCAGGGCAAGCACGTACTGATCATCTTCGACGACTTGACCAAGCAGGCCGAGGCGTACCGTGCCATGTCGCTGCTGCTCCGCCGCCCCCCCGGCCGCGAGGCGTACCCCGGTGACGTGTTCTATCTGCACAGCCGGCTGCTGGAGCGCTGCGCGAAGCTCTCCGACGAACTGGGCGCTGGCTCGATGACGGGTCTGCCGATCATCGAGACCAAAGCCAATGATGTGTCGGCGTACATCCCGACCAACGTCATCTCGATCACTGACGGACAGATCTTCCTGCAGTCGGATCTCTTCAACGCCAATCAGCGACCAGCCATCGATGTTGGTATTTCTGTATCACGCGTTGGCGGGGCCGCGCAGATCAAGGCAATGAAGAATGTTTCCGGCTCGCTCAAGCTGGAACTCGCCCAATATCGCGACATGCAGGCCTTCGCCATGTTCGCTTCTGACCTCGACGCTACGACTCGCCGCCAGCTTGATCGCGGCAGCCGGCTGGTGGAGCTGTTGCGCCAGCCGCAGTACTCGCCCTATCCGGTGGAAGAACAAGTCGTCTCGGTCTGGGCCGGTATCCAGGGTCTGATGGACGAGGTGCCAGTTGACGATGTGCTGCGTTTCGAGCGCGAGCTGCTGGACCATCTGCGTCACCACGGCGACGTGCTACGCAACATCCGGGAAACCAAGAATTTCGACGACGATACGGCCGCTGCGCTTCGCGAGCAGATTGCCGAGTTCAAAAAGGGCTTCCAGACCTCGGAGGGCAAGCTGCTGGCCGGCCGCGAGGAGCATGTCGCGCTGGAGGAAGAGGAAGTCACCCAGGAACAAATCGTGAGGCAGAAGCGAGGCTGATATGCCGGCAAGTCTGCGTGAGCTCCGACAGCGCCGCGCCTCGGTGACGACCATTAAGAAGGTCACCCGGGCGATGGAGTTGATCGCGGCCTCCAGAATCATCAAGGCGCAGCAGCGCGCCAAGGGGGCAGCTCCGTACGCGCGAGAGCTGACCAGGGCGGTGTCGGCGGTGGCGACGTATTCCAACGTTGAGCATCCGCTTACTACCGAGGCAGAGAACCCGAGCAGGGCCGCGGTCTTGTTGATCACCTCAGACCGTGGTTTGGCCGGTGCGTACTCGTCCTCGGTGATCAAGGAGGGCGAGCAGCTGAATCAGCTGCTGCGGCAGTCGAACAAGGAGCCTGTGCCGTACCTGGCAGGCCGGAAGTCGATTGCCTTCTACGGGTTCCGCCGTCGTAATGTCGCAGCCAAATGGGAGGGCTTCTCCGATGCGCCGACCTACGCGCACGCCCGAGAGATTGCTGACACGCTGATCGGGGCTTTCCTGACGCCAACAGAAGAGGGCGGAGTGGATGAGATCCACGTGGTCTTCACGCGCTTCGTCTCAATGCTCACCCAGCGAGTCGACGTGATTCGGATGCTGCCACTGGAGGTGGTGGAGGGTGAGGCGCCGCCGGCCTCAGATGATGAGCTCTATCCGTTGTATGAATTTGAGCCGGATGCGGCGACGGTGCTGGATGAGTTGCTACCGCTGTACGTGGCCAGCCGCATCCA
>DATCXA010000330.1:0-8672 GCA_036566085.1 Propionibacteriaceae bacterium | reverse complement strand
AGGGGCTCGACCGCGTACGTCGCGAGCAAATATCTCAGCAAAGGGAAAGACCTGCCGGTCCCGAAGAAGATCGGCGCCGGCACGGTCAAGATCACCACTACGGCGCTGAACCTTCGCACCGGCCCCGGGCTGTCCTATCGGGTGATCAAGGTACTCAAGGGAGGAACCAAGGTCACCCTGACCGGGAAGACAGCTCGCGGTTGGGCACAGCTGATCAGCGGCAAATCCACCGGCTGGTCAAGCATGCAGTACCTCGCCAGCTCGACCACCGGCCGACCCGCAATTATCGGCAAACGAGTGGCTACGGCTGATCTTGATATCCGTACCACCAGCGGTGCGAATGCCAAGACCGTCGCCGAAGTGAAGAAAGGCACCGCGCTTTCGGTCACGGGCGCGATTCAGAATGGCAGAGCCCAGATCATCTACAAGGGCGCTATCCGCTGGGTGACGGCGAAGTACCTCACAAATCTCAAGAGCAATCTGCCGGCCCCACCGAAGCTTCCCAAGATCACTGGGACGCGATACGCCACAGCTACCTTGAACATCCGCTCGACGTACGCCGACAAGTACAAGCTGATCACCGAAGTGCCGCGCGGTACCAAGCTCAACATCACCGGCGTTGTCAAGAACGGCCGGATGCAGATCATCTTCGAGAAGGCCGTCCGATGGGTGACCGCCAAGTACCTCTCGAAGTCCGTGCCGAGCTCGGTACCACCGAGTTGGCGCGCGGTGGAGCGGGGCCTCAAGCCCAACGCGGTCAAGGTGCATCGCGCTGCGCGGGCCAAGTTCCCACAGATCACCACCTACTACACATTGCGAGCCGGCGTCTTCACTGACCACTCCACTGGTCGAGCGCTTGACCTCATGATTCCCAACTACCGATCAGCCTCCGGGAAGGCGCTCGGCTACAAGGTGGCGGCGTGGGCCAAGGCCAATGCGAAGCCGCTCGGGATCAACTACGTGATATGGAACCAGCACATCTGGAACATCCAGCGCGACAGTGAAGGCTGGCGCTATATGGCCGACCGCGGCGGCGATTCGGCGAACCACAAGAACCACGTACATATCACCGTTTTTGCAGCCGGCTTTGATCCCCGCTAGAAGCTGCCGATCCCTTTGCCGATCACAGCTACGCCGATGACCAACAGCAAAACCGCCATGATCGTGGCGTTGTTCTGCACAAGCCACTCGCGCAACCTGTCCAGGGGACCGGCCAGTCGGGCGGAGGCGATGAGGTAGCCGATCACTGGGATGATCACCGTACAAGCCGCTAGCAGCACAAAGATGATGATCACCACGCTTGCCTGACTGAAGGTCAGACCGGCTCCACCGACGATCAAGCCGGCAGAGACGGCCAGCAAGAGGTTCTTTGGATTCACTGCTGACAACAAGAGCCCAAGACCTATGGCTTTGCCTGCGGTCATCGTGTCGATCGCCGACATCCATTTCGGCATGGTGGGTTGTTCGCCCTTTGCCGGACGCGCGCGCCACTGTTTGAGCGCCAAAAACAGCAGCAGCGCACCAACGATGATCTTGATCACAGCGCCAATCGGCGACGGGCCGCCGGTGCCCTTCGGGATAACCGACGAGAGCAGGGTGAACAGCACAATGGCGACAACGACGCCGGCTATCCAACCGATCATGAACCCAACGCTGGTGCCCTTCGCATGAGGTGACAGCAGCATCAAGATCACGGCGATGATCGGGATTGGGCTGATCGCAATGCCGACGGCCAATGGGAGGATCTCGCCGATTACCGAGCCCACAGAACGCTCCGCCTCTCACCCGCACCGCTAAGCATCATTCAGCCAGGCCTTCGGCTGCGACGCCTCACCCCGCTCGGGCTATCTCGGGAGGAAAGGTGCCGGACCTCCTCGTAGACCTCTGCCACCTTGTCCGCGACCGCCTGCCAGGAGTACCCCCGTCGAACCAAGGCTCGTGCTGCTTCGGCCCGCGCCAAGCGCTCGGTCGGGCACGTCAATGCCGTTGTCAGCACCTCGACCAGCGCGTCCTCGTCGTCCGGTGGAATGAGCCAACCCTCCGGCGAACGCGAATCCAGATTGAGGAAGGTTGGAGGCCCGCCGGTACCAGTCGCTACGACGGGCAATCCCGCTGACATTGCCTCCAGGTATACCGAGCCGAAGGCCTCCCCGACCGACGGTACGACGAGCAGGTCTGCACAGCCCAGTCCGAGCCGGAGGTCCTCATGACCGCGCCAGCCGACGAAGAACACGCCGTCGACGCGCTCCTGCTTGACGAGTGAATACGGATGCCGGCCCTCCCACTCGCCGGGGTGCCCACCCCAGATCACCAGCGGCGCGACCGGACCTAGCCGCGACCTCACCCGCGCGTACGCGCGAAGTAGCAGCGGCAGTCGTTTGACCGCCGTGAATCGACCGACGTACAACAGCACCGGGCGCATCTGTGTCGAATCGACGAATGCGGACAACTCATCCATGGAGTACCGGACGCTGCCAGGGCGGCCGCTCTCGTCCCATCCCCGAGGATCGTCAACGAGCCAACGTTGCAGCAGTTGCAATCGCTCGCGCGGTGTGAGGTCAAGCGGCCGGAAGCGCTCAGTGTCGACACCGTTTGGTATCACAGTCACCCGATCCTCGGGTACGCCGAGGACTCGAACGGCGCGGGCAGCGTGGTCGGTGGAGACCGCCAGGATGCGCGTGCTCCGCTGAGCAGTCGCACGCAACCGATCCGCCCAGTAGCCGGAGTACCGCCACGAAACTGACACGCCGATCGGTGATCCTTTGCCACCAGCACCGCTGTACTGCTCGATCTGCTCAAGCATCAGCAGCTCAGTCCCATGCAGGTGCGTGATCACCGGCACCTCTGGCCAGACACTCTGGGCAGCATCGTGCAGTGGCGTGAGGTGGTGCAGGTGCAGTACCACGGGGTCAAACGGGCTTAGTCCGATCAGCACTCGCCGCCACGAGTCCACCTGCCTGACGGCCAGCTCAGGTGAGACCGCGGCGAAAACGCGGTCCGGCGCTCCTGGCTTGTTCTCGTAGGAGGCATGCAGCGGGACCGGCCGATCCAGGGGGTCTTCGCCACGCTGCCAGGCATCCAGGGCCGGAGTGAAGTCGACAGCTGAGAGCGGAAGGCCGGCGAAGAAAGTTTCAGCGTTACTCGGACTTCCGGCAGCACCCAATGAGCCGGTAACTATCCGCGGTGCCCAGCCCGCCTCCAGCAGAGCAGCAGTCAGGTAACGCACGACCTGCGCTGAGCCGCCCCGCGGAAAGAACGAAAACCCTTGTAATACCGACCCCCGAGTCATATGCGCACAATTCCACACGACTTCAATGGGTGCCGGCGCTGCGGGGGTCTGATTACTTCCGGCCCGCCTCAGAGTGATATTCCAGCGCAGTCAGTCGAAGCTCTAGTTGATCAACCCGATGCCGCAGCAGCGTCAGCTGTGCCTCCAGGCTGACCTCGCGCTCCGCCCGGCGCTGGATCCTGGCCGACTGCGCCGCCCGATCCAGCACCGCCTGCAGCGGCACCAACCGTTGCGGGCCGTGAGGCCCATCGACCAGCCGGGATGCGATTTCGCCGTTGCGATACCAGGCGCGCAGCGCGGAGCGGGAGACGCCCGCCTCAGCTTCGGCGATGGCCAGCGGAACCCACGGCGTATCGTCCAGTTTCGCCAATAGCTCCAGCTCGTCGCGCCATGCGGCGAGGCGATCATCCCACTCGGATGGCACCATGCCACCTCCTAGAGAACCATATTAAAAACAGTGTATTGACAGGGTTTTCATAATGAAAACATGTTTGAACGATTCTCCGGGCAGGCGCGCCAAGTGGTAGTCAGCGCGCAGGAAGAGGCCCGCGAACTGGACCACAATTACATCGGCACCGAGCACCTGCTGCTCGGGCTGCTGACAGCGTCGGACTCGGCGGCGGGGGTCAGCCTCACCGTCCTCGGCTACACCCATGACGACGTGCAGGCGAAGGTTGAGGCCATGATCGGTCGGGGCAAAGCCCCGCCCAGCGGCCACATTCCGTTCACGCCACGGGCGAAGAAGGTGCTGGAGCTGTCATTGCGCGAGGCGCTGCAGCTGAAGCACAACTACATCGGTACCGAGCACATCCTGCTCGGCGTGATCCGCGAGGGGGAGGGCGTCGCTGCACAGGTTTTGGCCGAGCAACACCCGCTGGATCAGATCCGCGGCGAGGTGTTGAGGCAACTCGACTCGCCGGCGCCCCGGGAGGCTCACGGCGCGAGCCGTACGCCGGCGGCGCATGACGTGCTGGCGCTGGCCGCGGAGCTCGCCGGCGACACACCAGTCGGCAGCCATCACATTCTGGAGGCCATCTTGCAACAGCCTGACAGCGCTGCGGCCAAGGCCATCATTGATGCCGGCATCGACCTCGACCAGCTCACCGCCAAGCTGGATGAGGTCAATATTGAAGACACCGCCGACGACACACCGGAGCAGGCGGCCGCCCGGCAGCTCGAGCTGTCGATCACCGACGAGGCGGTAACGGTCGTACTGCGCGATCCCGGCTCCATCGGGCTGGCCAAGCAGATCGTCCAGCTCAACGACGGCCCCCTGGCAAGCCGAGGCCCGCAACTGGACCTGCTCAGCCGGCTATGGGCCTCGGTCAACAGCTGGCTCGGCACGACAGTGCGGACGCTGTCACCCCCGCCCGAGACATCGCCAGAGGAAACTGAGCAGCTGTTCAGTCGGGGCGTGCGCTCCCGCTTCCGGCGCCGGCGAGCCAGCTAGCTCAGTAGCCGCCTATAGGTGCACCGTCCCACTGACCCCAGTCACCGTATGGCCGCCGGTCCAAACCTCGTCATCCACTTCGCTGACGTAGACCCGTCCCCGCCGGCCGAGGGCGGTTCCTTGGGCGGCAACATAGGAGCTCGGCGCCCGTCCGGTACCGATCAGCCACTGACCTAGTGCAGCGTTGAGACTGCCGGTCACCGGGTCTTCGCGCTGTCCTTCCAGTGGCGTGAAGGCCCGGACTTCGAAGTCCACTTCAGAGCCGGATGGATAGGGTCCGATCACTCCGATGGAGTCGAAGCGGCCACCATCGCCGGCCTGCGGGTGCAGCGCCAGTACCGTCTCAGCGTCTGCAAGCAATAGCGCCACCCATCCTGGCCCATTGTCAGCCCATTGAGCAGCCACCACAAGATCATGATCAATGTCGAGGACTGTCATGATCTCGGCCAGATCCTCGGCCGCGACGTCACCGCCTCGGATCAGTGGCGGTGCGGCGAAGCAGAGCCGAGTTGCGTCGCGGCGGACTCGTACGAGCCCTGCTCCGCACTGTTGGACCAGCTCGTCGGGATTCTTCGGCTCACCGCCTGCTGCTAGCCAGGCATGCGCCGAACCAAGCGTCGGGTGGCCCGCAAACGGGAGCTCGGTGCGTGTTGTGAAGATCCGAACCTGATAGTCGGCTCGCGCATCTGTGGGCGCTGACAGGAAAGTTGTTTCGCTGAGATTGGTCCAGCTGGCGAAATCGGCCATTACTTGCGTGGGCAGCTCGTCGGCGTCATGGACGACAGCCAATGGGTTACCCAAGGTCAGCTGGTCGGTGAACACATCGACCTGTGTGAACCGGCGCATGATGAGAGCCTGTCAGTCTGGCTGAAGGTGCGTCGCGGCGGCGCTCCACAAGAGACACTGTTGGCATGCAAAAGATCTCCCTTGAGGCTCTCGCGCGGCAGCAGGTGAAGCTCGCGGCGACCGCGGCCGGTGGGCATACGGCGGACACCGTCTTCGGCGGACACGAGAAGGTGCTGCGCCAGACCATGATCGGCATGGTGGCAGGCGCATGGCTTTCCGAGCACGAGAATCCTGGCGAGGCGACGGCGTTGATTGTGCATGGGCGGGTACGACTCCACGCAGCGCAGCATTCGTGGGAGGGCAGCCGAGGCGATCTGCTGATCATGCCCGACCATCGCCACAGCCTTGAGGCGTTGGAGGATTCCGCCGTCCTACTGACGGTGGCCAAGCGCTCCTGACTGCGATGGCCGCCGGACCACGGAAGCGCGTGCTCTTCGGCGCGGCCTATACCACGAGTACCAGCCGACGCCGCGCCTCGAGATGGACCTGAACCTGATGGCTGAAGCCAGCTTTTCGGTCATTCGGGTCGGGGAATCGGTCTGGACCACCTGGGAGCCGGAGGACGGGCGGTTCGACCTGGATTGGCTCGAGCCGGTGCTCGCCGGCGCTGATCAGCGTGGGATTGGAGTCATTCTCGGCACCCCGACGTACGCTGCCCCGCCGTGGTTGGCCCGCCGTTACCCGGAGATCGCCGCCGAACCCTCGACCGGGCATCCAATGCCGTGGGGTGCCCGCCAAGAGATCGACTACACCCACCCGGCGTTCAAGTTCTACGCCGAAAGACTCATCCGCAAGATCGTTTCCCGCTACGCCGGCCATCCAGCGGTGATCGGCTATCAGGTCGACAACGAGCCCGGCATGCTGTTGTTCCACAACCACGGCGTCTTCCAACGCTTCGTCGATGAGCTCCGTCACAGCTATGGAACGGTCGAGGCGATCAACGAAGCGTGGGGCCTGGTGTACTGGTCCCACAAACTCAGCACCTGGTCGGACCTATGGACCCCGGACGGCAACTGGCAGCCGCAGTATGACCTCGCGTGGCGTACCTTCCAGGCCAAACTGACGACCGAATTCATTGCTTGGCAGGCCGAGATCGTCCGCGAGTACGCCCGCGACGACCAGTTCGTCACAACCTGTATTGCCTACGATCGTCCATCCGTCGACGACGCGAACCTCACCGCGACGCTGGACATAACCGCCGGCAATCCGTATTACGCCATGCAGGATGCGCTGGCCCTGCCCAGCACCAGCCACACTCCGCAGGCTTGGACAACTTCTGGGGTCTGGAGCCTGTTTCTCTCAGCGGACCGGATGTATGCCTCCAAGCAGGCGCCTTTCCTGATCACCGAGACGAACGCCGGCGCTATTGGAGGGTCATCGATCAACTTCCCTGCATACGACGGGCAATGGCGACAGGCAGCATGGGCATTCGTCGCCCGCGGCGCGGAAATGATCGAATACTGGCACTGGCATACCAACCACTTCGGCGCCGAGACGTACTGGGTCGGCATTCTGCCGCACGATCAACAGCCGGGACGGGTGTATGCGGAGCTGAGCCAACTCGGAGCAGAATTCCGCAGAGCGGGTTCTCACGTAGTCGGACTCCGCCCCGATGCCCAGATTGGCCTGCTGTACTCCGCTCGGTCCAAGTGGGGGCTGGCATTTCAGGCAGCCTTCAGTCAGCCTGAGCTGGGTACGCAAGCGTGGTCCCCACAAGACATGGATCGCCGGTCATACCACCGCATCTTCGAGGCCTTCTATCGCGGCACCTTTGACGCGAGAGTGCCGGCACGGCTCATCCACGATGCCCAGATCATCGGACCGGATGGCAGCCGACTTCTCGAGCCAACCTCCGCGGCAGATGAGTTGCCAGTGCTCGTTGTCGCAGGCCTGCTGATCGCCGACGACGCCCTTCTGACATGGCTGAGGGAGTACGCCGCCGCCGGTGGACACCTCGTCATCGGTCCACGAACCGGGTACGGGGATCAGGAGGGTCGCGCCCGACTCCAGGTGAAACCAGCCCACCTGGCCGAGGCAGCCGGGGTGCGCTACCAAGAGTTCTCCAACCTCCTTGAACCGCTTCCGGTGGTTGCCGACACAGACGCAGTCGTGTTGTCCGAAGGCGCTGCCGCAACAGACTGGATCGACGGCCTGATCAACGACGGCGCAACGATGATCATCGGCTACCACCATCCACACTTCGGGCGATTCCCCGCCGTAGTGTCCAATGAGCATGGTCGCGGTCGGATCACCACCGTCGGCACAGTGCCGAATCCTGCACTGGCCGCCAGCCTCGTACGCTGGCTTGTCCCGCACCAGGACGCAAGGTGGACGGTCCTACCGGCGTCGGTGACCGTTCACTCAGCAACCAACGCAGACGGGGAGCGCATCCATGTCGTCCACAACTGGAGCTGGACTCCCACACAGCTCACCATGCCGCGAGACATGATCGACATCCTGGCCGAGAGTGACGCCTCGATCCGTGATCTTGAACTTGGCCCCTGGGACGTACGCGTTCTCGCCGAATGAGCCGACGTACACTGCAAAGGATTCTTGGGCCGCAGTTGGAGGCGCTCATGGCTACTCAGTTCGAGGACGGACTGGCCTCCCTGCGGGCACACTACTTAGAGCGGATAGACGCGGCAGTGGGTGCAGGCCGCATGGACCTGGTGCGCGAACTCGCCGATAGCTATGAGGACGAGGCGCTGCAACTGATGCTGGCGGTTGAAGGCGGCGCATCAACCCGACCGCAGCACGGAACGGCCGAGATCCTCGAGTTGGGTCCCACCTGGCCGCACCGCGCGGGCTCGGGCAGCTGGCGGTTCTGGCGACATAGGAAGCGGTAGCCGGAGCGCTCCCTCCTGGTGTGCTTGTTACCTGATCGTGCTGGCCCGGTTGCTTGACACTGCAGGGGCCAAATGCCAGACTTTTCCCGACTTCGAAAGGTTTTCGAAAGCCTTTCCGGGCCGTTATCAGGGTTAAATCACTTGTACTCAAGGAAGAGCAAATGAAACTTCTGACCAAGAAGGCCGCCGTAGCCACGCTTATGGCGGGACTTGCCGCAGTGTCATTCGCCGGATGTAACCG
>DATCXA010000321.1:0-3579 GCA_036566085.1 Propionibacteriaceae bacterium | reverse complement strand
CGGCGGTGTTGGAAACTGCGGACTGTAGGTCTTCCAGAACTGGTAGTACCTCCGCGAGCCGTGCCAGAGCGAGATTCCAAAATAGATGATCCCGCAGACGGCGCCGAGGCCGATGGCGAGCAACGTAGGTGCAGCGAGGTTGCTGCTGATGCCGGCGAACAGCACGCCCAGCAGCGCGGCGTTCACGGCCATGCTGAAGACCATGCTGCTACCGGCCAGGTGGCTCACGCCGTGAGATCCCAGGAAGTAGTAGGTCTGCCGCGATCCGGAAAAGTCGTCGTATCGCGAGGCCATCAGGTACGGCGCAATTCCCGGGTCGAGTTCTGCGTACGCCGCCCGCAGACGGTTCATGGCCAGAACGTAGGCGAGATCCTCCATGCCGACGTTGCTCACCCGCAGCTGGGTCAGGATGCCGACCAGCAGCACAATGCCGAGCACCGCGATGGCGAACGTCGGGAATGCGCCGCTGAAATCGGTGGCTTGTCCAACCAGCGCGAGGCTCACCAGCCCGGCGGAGGTCAGGGTGAGGAACATGCTGATGCGGGTGAGCACTTCGTTCTGTGTGGTACTCCGGGGGGCCAGGAGACTCCAGTGCTCTGTGGCGAGCAACTGGGCGCGAACGTTCGGGGGAACCGCGCTGTCGTTTGCGTTGACGTCGTCGGGGTAGCTGGACATGGCGACAGTTTGTGCCCGTCGCAGGTCGGCGCCAAGGACTTGCAGATCCGGTTCTGCACTGGATAGGCGCCTCGGAGATCGCCGCCTGGCTGTTTGAATGGAGGGTGATGATCCGAGAAGCGAAGGCCGCCGACTTCGAGATCCTCATCGCCATCGAGCGTGCCGCAGGCGAAACGTTTAGGAACATTCAGATGGGCGTCGTTGCCGATGATCCGCCGCCCACCGTGGAAGGTCTGACACGGTTTCTCGAATCGGGTACGGCGTGGGTTGAGACGGATCGAGATGATGCGCCGGTCGCCTACCTGCTTGTCGAGGAACTCGATCGACGCGGCCACATCGAACAGGTGACCGTCCATCCCGCATGTGCGCGCAGGGGTCTCGGTGCCGCGCTCATCCAGAGGGCCGCTCAGTGGGCCGCCGGCCGGAGGCTGGACGGTCTGAGCCTGACCACCTTCGCTGATGTGCCGTGGAACGCACCGTACTACTCCCGGCTCGGCTTCACCGTGTTGCCCGAGCACGCCTGGACCGTCGGGCTCCGGAAACGAGTGGCCGACGAGGCAGCGCACGGCTTCGGCGCCTGGCCGCGCGTCGTCATGGTGCGGGACGCGAACACCGAAAATGTGAGATCCGAGGCTAACTGGCCTATTCGCGCCTAGTTGACCTTGTGATTACAGGTTCCGGTCTTGGCGAAAGCAGTGCGTCGGAACAACCTACGATGACCATCGGTTCAGGATTACGGCGAGTGTGGCGCGGAGATGGTCCACCTCGATTTTCGCTGCCCGATCCGCATCGCGAGCTCCGAATGCTTCGAGTAGTTCGTAGTGCTCTGCATTTGAAGTCACTTGCACGTTCGAGTCCAGGGCGATTGAAAGCCGCACATAGGGTGCGGCGCTGTCGCGCAAACTCTTGAGGATTGGTTCGAGGATCGAGGAACGCGCGACCCTGGCAAAGATGGCATGGAACTGGCGGTTCGCTTCCACCCAGGCATCGATGTCAGTATGGTCATCCATCCGTTTGCACAGTTGCTCGGCTTCGTCGAGTTCCCTGGCGGTGATTTTCTCGATTGCCTTGTGGATGGCCAGTGGCTCAAGCCGCATCCGGGCTTCATATATGTCGGTGAGTTCACTTTGGTCCAATTCCCGGACAATTGCCCCGCGGTACTGGTCGATGCGGACGAGTCCGTCGCCTGCTAGCCGCCGCAGCGCCTCGCGTATGGGCGTCGTACTCAGGGAGAGTTGCGCCGCGAGTGCAGTCTGATTGAGTTTGGTACCGGGACCCAACGTTCCGCGCATAATCGCCTGGCGAATCGCTTCGTACGCCGTGGCCTGCGCCGTGGAGTGTATGGCTGGGGCGCCGAGAGAGGGGGCCGGAACAGAGTTGGCGTTCACCGTGTCCTTCGATTCATCGACTTTGCCCAGCTCTCAGGCACCCTCATTTACCCTACGCGGTCCTCGGCCGGCGAGGCGTGCAAACATGCGCGAGCGATCTTCCTGCACGCTGGTCGCCATCATTACTAACGTCAGGAGGATGCGCGCCTTCGACCCGTCGAGTCGTCCAGCGGACATCAATCCGCTTTCAAGTAGTCCACGCTCGGAACCGGGAAAATCGTAGGTCGAGGTGAGGACCGATCCTCCTCCTGTGCGGGATGCCAGGACGACGGGCATCCGCTGTGCCGCCGAGGCAAGGGACGACGTCCACCAAGACGGAACATGCCCGCCGCCGAAGGCCTCTACGATTAGCCCGTCGTAAGACTCCGCGGCCGCCTCCACTAGGGCGGTATCGTCGCCAAGCGCGAGCCGCACAAGCGCGACCCGCGGAACGGGTACCCCGTCAGCTATGGACAATGGCTCATAGCGGTGTGGCGGACTAAAGAATGCCACGGCTCGCTCGTTCAGGACTCCCACAGCGCCGCTGTCAGGAGAGCCAAATGCACCCACGCTGCTCGTATGCCGTTTACGCACCGTCTCCGCGAGGTGTATCTCGTCGTTCATCACGACGAGGCTGCCCCTCGACCAAGCGTCAGGCGAAGCGGCGACCAAGGTTGCGGCCAACAGATTTGCCGGCCCGTCGGCGCCGACAGCGTCTGCCGGACGCATCGCACCCGTGAATACCAGGGGCTGCCGCAAATCCCACAGCAGGCCTGCGAGGTACGACGTTTCTTCCATAGTGTCGGTTCCCTGTACCACGACGATGCCATCTGCGCCGGACGCGCACGCGCCGCGGAGCTCGGCGGTCAGGGCGATCACCTGCTCTATCGTGAGTGACGCGCCCGGGACCGAGTAAAAGGACACCGCGTCCACCAGGGCAAAGTCGCGGATGCCGGGAACGGCATCGATCAGATCTCCTGCCCCGAGCGTGGGGGCGGCTCCAAATCCAGCGGCGGGAGTCACCATCGCAGCCGTTCCGCCCAGCGACCAAACACTGAGGCGAGGCTTGCCATCTGAGTGCGTGGGTACCTGCAGATCGTTATTCGCCATAGCGACATTCTTCCTATCCGGCTCCACGCCACGCTTGTGCCGAATCGGCGCTTGACACCGACCGGTCTGCAATCCATAGTGTACACATGCATGGTGCATAGTGCACAGTGCACAATGGTCGCCAGTAGCAATGAGGCCGCCCGAACCGGGCAGGCCGGTTGATCGGGTCCCGCACTTCGACAGGAGAACATTCATGAGGTCATTACCCAAGGTGGTCGCGTGCCTCGCGGCCTTTGCGCTCGTAGGCACTGCGTGCAGTAGCCAAGATCAAGGGGCGGGGCCGGCACCCTCCTCATCCGTGGCGAATGTCACGACACCCGAACAGAAATCAATCAATATCGGTTACAACGTCACGCTGGACCCTACGTTTGTCCCCGACCTGGCGTCGTATCAGTGTCTGGAAGACAAATTCAGCGTCAAGGCCGAC
>DATCXA010000280.1:0-3144 GCA_036566085.1 Propionibacteriaceae bacterium | reverse complement strand
CACTTGCGCACGCGGCCAACGGTCGACACCTTCACCAGGCACCAGCTCTACTACCCGGACACCGCCATCCTCGTCACTCGCTTTCTCACCGAGTCGGGTGTGGGCGAAGTCGTCGATTTCATGCCAATCGCCAGTGCCGGGGTCGCCTCCAACCGGCACCAGCTGGTACGCATGCTCCGGTGCGTGCGCGGTGAGATGACCTTCTTTGTGGACATCGCTCCGAGGTTTGACTACGGCCGGGAGCCACATGAGAGCCATGTCAGCGAGGACGGGATCTTTTTCCAAGGTGCCCAGAGTGCGATGTCGCTCAGCATCGTTCGGGAGCCGGACGATGCTCAACTTGCGCGTGTCCAACGGGTGTCAGAGCAAGATCTGACCTTCGAGCTCACCCTGACAGCCGGTCAGATGCGCGGACTTGTTTTGGAGACAGGTCAGCCTCGCCCTCCGCGACAAATCCGAGTCCCAGAGGCCTGGCAGCTCTTCGACGAGACTGTTCGTTTCTGGAGGTCATGGCTCGCGCAGTCCACCTACACCGGTCGGTGGCAAGAGACGCTGGAACGGTCCGCGATCACGCTCAAGCTCATGACGTACGCGCCGAGCGGCGGCATCGTCGCAGCACCAACTGCGGCGTTGCCAGAGCAAATCGGCGGCGAGCGTAACTGGGACTACCGGTACACCTGGATTCGTGATGCCTCGTTCTCGGTCTATGCCTTACTCGGTCTTGGGTTCACTGAGGAGGCGGCAGCGCTGGGACGGTGGATGCGTGACCGCATTCATGATCAGGTCGGCGGCGCAGGTGGCCCGCTCAACATCATGTATCGCGTCGATGGTTCCAGCGATCTGATCGAAGAGACGCTTACGCATTGGGAGGGCTATCGAGGATCGAGCCCGGTGCGGATTGGGAATGGTGCCGCCGATCAACTGCAGCTCGACATCTATGGCGAGGCGATCGACAGCATCTACTTCGCTGACCAGCATGGACTTGAGGCGGGATACCAAGGCTGGCGGCGCATTAGCGACATCCTTGGCTGGCTCGCCGACAACTGGAACCAGCCCGAGGAGGGCATTTGGGAAACCAGAGGAGGCCGGCAGGATTTCACGTACGGCAGGCTGATGAGTTGGGTTGCCTTCGATCGAGGAGTTCGCTTGTCGGATCGTCATGGGCGTCCAGCTCCGGTGGACCGCTGGCGCGCTGAGCGGGATGCCGTCTATGACCAGATCATGGCAGCCGGCTGGAACGAGGACCGCCAGGCGTTTGTCCAGCACTCGAAGACCAATGTGCTCGACTCATCGCTGCTGCGTATGACATCGGTCGGCTTCATCTCACCTAAGGATCCGATGTGGGCTTCCACACTGGATGCGATGGAGCGGGAGCTTGTCACTGACAGCTTGGTGTACCGCTACGACCCTGAAGCCTCACCCGATGGCCTGCGGGGGTCCGAGGGGACATTCTCGCTCTGCACGTTTCGCTACGTAGATTCGCTGGCCAGGGCAGGCCAACTCGAAAAGGCGCGCAACACATTCGAGAAGATGCTGACCTACGCTAATCATCTCGGCCTCTACTCAGAGGAAATCGCGCTCACCGGCGAGCAGATCGGCAACTTCCCGCAGGCCTTCACTCACCTAGCTCTGATCGATGCCGCCCTGACCTTGAATCGGCAGCTTGATCGCCGACGTACGGCGGCCTTCTGATTTAGGTGACTCCTCCGCCCCAGCCGAGTGTGCCCTCCTCAACGCTCTGGAGGCTCGTCTCGCCGCCTTGACCGATGGCGACCCGATCTCCGCACTGAGCGGGACAGCAGAACGAGTGGGGACCTTCGACCCTGCGTTCTCCACGTCTAGCGCGGCACAGTGGAATCGGACAGGAAAAGGGTGGAGTGAGATGACGAAGATCTTGATTGCGTATGCCACGACTGACGGACAGACGGCCCAAATTGCCAATCATCTTGCGGAGGTGATTCGGGGTCGCGGCCTAGAGGTGAAAGCTCTGGACCTCAAGCAATCCAAGGATGTCTCCCTTGATGGATTCGACGCCGTGATCCTCGGAGGCTCGGTGCACATGGGCAAGCATCAATCAGACGTTGTCGACTTCGTTCGCAAGAACCGCGTCGACTTGGAGCGTCTTCCGTCGGCCTTCTTCTCGGTGAGTCTGGCTGCCAGCGGCGACCTGGCGAACGCTGAGGCGTACGTCGAAAACTTCACGCAACAAACGGGGTGGCGGCCCACAAAGATCGGCCTCTTCAGTGGCGCGCTGCTCTACCGGCAATACAACGTTCTGAAGCGATACATGATGAAGAGGATCGTCCGCGACAAGCCAGGCATGCCAACAGATACATCGCGCGACTACGTCTACACCGACTGGGATCAGGTGAAGCGATTTGCCGAGGACTTCGTTGAGCGGCTGGTTCCAGAAGGCACGACACAACAGCTCGGCTAGTACGCCGGCTAGCGATATCCGCTGGAAACCTCACCCTAGATGCTCGACTCAGGCCTGAATCGGCCCCTGAACCTCGTCTGGAGTGAGGTTTCCAGCGATTCGGCGCTGCCTAGGCGCTGCTCCGCAGGGGTAGGCGCGAAGCCGCAGAGCCACCGTAGATGTGGCCCACCCGACGATGGTGCCGAGTGCCGCGCCCACGACGACATCACTGGGATAGTGGACGCCGGTATAGAGGCGTGAGAACGCCACAATCCCGGCCGCCACCCGGAGCGGCAGTCTGAGTCCGGGCAGCAGGCGGCCCACCGAGACCGCGAACGCCGCCGCTGATGCCGAGTGACCGGAGGGGAACGATGTCGATAACGGCATCCGCACCCAGCGATTCTCGGGGACCCCCAGCTGCGTACGGTTCGGGCGGCGACGCGCGCCAGCCCGCTTCATCGGTTGGTTCACGAGCAACGAATTGAGCCCGATCGCGGCCAACCCGGTCACGGCTGCGCGACGGCCCCGCGATCCCCCAAAAGCAGCGAGTACTCCCGCGGCCAAGAACCACGGCTTGGAGAAGTCGGCGAAATCGGACACCCAGCGCAGCGGGCGGTCGAGTGGTGGTGTGGCCAACTGGGCCACGGCCCGGTACGCGGCGCGGTCGAGCTGGCCGAGCAGGCGGAGGCCACGCTGGACGCCGACATGACGGCCGCTGACCCGGTCGG